>JAYWAI010000161.1:0-5671 GCA_043782545.1 Acidimicrobiia bacterium | reverse complement strand
CAGCAATAGGGCAACGCATGCCACCAATAAGCACTACGCCTCCGACTGAGCCAAGTCGCCGAGGTACCCCATCGGCGTAGCCGATAGGGATCGTTGCGAGCGTCGATGGCCGCTTGGTTACAAACCGGTGCCCATAGCTCACCCCTGCACCAGCCCCCACTCGCTTCACCATCGAGACTCGTGCCTTCAATGAAAGCGCAGGTCGAAGATTGGGCACATCGGCCTTCATCGACTCAGATGGCGCAATCCCGTACGCCGCAATACCAACACGGGCGAGCGTCATGCCTGGCGACAACGCATTGAGTAGCGCTGCCGAATTCGCCACATGCCGATGCTGGCCGATGTCATTGACTCGAGCGAATGCATCGAGCTGCGCTTTATTCGTTGAGCCCGTCGCATCGTCTGCATTGGCCAGATGCGTAAAGATGCCCGATATTTCCAAGCCGAGATGCTCAGCGAGCGACACCAATCCCGACACATCGTCAGGGTTCGCTCCGACTCGATGCATCCCCGTATCAACTTTGATGTGGGCGCTCGCCACACGATTCGCCACTGCCGCCTCGACGCCACCCGATGTATAGACAGCTGGAGTCAAGCCCCATTCGGCACACGCTCCAAACAAGTGAGGTGGTGGTTCGGAAAGAATCAAAACAGGGGAGGCAATGCCGGCCTCGCGAAGCTCGACGCCTTCGTGAACAAGCGCCACGCCAAGCCAGGAGGCCCCGGCCTCGATGGCCGCACGAGCTACTGGTACCGCACCGTGGCCATATCCGTTCGCCTTGACTACGACGCACAATTCGCCCGGGGCCGCTCGCCCGGCCAGCAGCTGAGTGTTGTGGCGAATCGCCCCAAGATCGATCTCCGCCCACGCCCATCGCAACATCTTCAGTGCGTCTGACGCGCTCTCACCGACCCCCGAACGATCATTGCTACCCGCGGTCATCGAAGCGATTCCAAGGCCAATGGAATGAGGTCGATCAGGTCTGTGGCAATCATCCCGTCGTGCGCCAGTTGGCTAGCGCGCCCGTGCACGAATGCCGCGGCTGCCGCTGACTCAAAGGCTGCTAGGCCCTGGGCCAGAAAGGCTCCAATCATTCCCGCCAGCACGTCACCAGTGCCTGCAGTAGCGAGTCTTTGGTTGCCTTCTGACACCACGTAGTGGCGTCCATCTGGGCTAGCAACAACAGTGGTGGGTCCTTTGAGTAGCACCACTGCGCCCGTCCGTGCGGCCAAAAACCGGGTTGATTGCAATCGGTCGGCGCCAGGGCGTTCGCCGAAAAGCAACGCGAATTCAGCGTCGTGGGGGGTCAGCACGGTTGGGTATACGCGCCCCCGCAACAGCTCGGCCGCACCTCCATCGCCGACTGACAACGCCAGCAAACCGTCGGCATCCACGACGACCGGCAACCGGGTGTTTTCGACCACATGTCGCACGCCCGTGATTGCTCCGCTGAGTCGGCCCAATCCCGGGCCAATCACTAGGGAGTGAAATCTTTTCAGATCTGCTAACACATCCACCGACCAGCCATCGGAAACCATTGGACGCGTCACCACTTCGGTAGGGGCCAGCGGATCGGCATCGCACCCCGGCGTCCCAAGTCGCACCATTCCAGCGCCAGCACGAGCCGCCGCGGCCGATGCCAGTCGCGCCGCACCTTGCATTCCTGGCGATCCAGCGATGATCCACGTTGCCGCGTTCCATTTGTGCGCACCCGCATTGCGAGGTTGGAGCCAACGCGAAACGTCTGACTGCTCAACCAAATTTGCCGGCGCCCCCGAGCAGTCCAAACCCAAATCCACCAATGACACAGTGCCACAAAGCGCACGACCGTCATTGAAAAGCAACCCTGGTTTGTACGCGCCAAACGTCACCGTGTGAGTAGCTGCCAATGGCACTCCGTGAGCCACGCCCGTGAGCCCATCGACACCGCTCGGGATATCAACGGCCAATACCGGTACGCCCGTCGGTGCCCGCGACGACACGAATTCATCGCGCAATCCGGTGCCAAACGCGGCATCTATCACCAGATCGAAATCAAGCCGACCGCCGATCAATTCCCCGGGATCAAAGCACGAGACCGCCACTCCACGGCTCGCAAGCACCGCGGCAGCGACGCGTCCGTCGGCGCCATTGTTGCCCTTCCCGATCACGATCGCCACACGACGACCGTACGTTCCGCCCATCATGTGGATTGCTTGAAACGCCACCGAACGACCGGCCAGGTCAACCAACCGTTTCAATCCAAGCGGCGACGCTAGATCGATCGCCCGCATCTGTTCTGGGGTGACAATCGGAAACACCTCCTGAGGTTACGACGCCGCGACCTCGCGCAACGCCACCGCAATAGCGAACGCCGTATTTTCTGTGTGAGTCATCGTCAAAAGCCACTGAGTGATACTGCGCTCATCAGCCATCTCGGCTGCCCGTCCATGCAATCGGATCGATGGCGCGCCCGATCGGGCTTTGACTACTTCCACATCACGCAGTTTGAATTTCCAGAGCCCCACGCCCATTGCCTTCATGACTGCCTCTTTGGCAGCGAACCTCGCGGCATAGCGCTCGGTCGGGTCATTGCGCCGGTCGGCGTAGGCGCGTTCGGCATCGCTAAACAAACGATCTTTCAGACCAGTTCGACGCGACATCGCCAGCCGAAATCGATCCAACTCAACTGCGTCCATGCCGATACCCACAACGTTGAGACCCACAGACGGCGAGAGATTCACGAACCCAGTTTGCTCGACTTACCGCTGCGCAAAACAAGTCGGTACCACAATTTTCCGAGTTGCAACGCCGCCCGGCTGATTTGCGGCAGACGAAAAAATTGTGACCGCCCATGCGGGCGAAAATGATGACTCACGGGCACCTCCACAAACTTGGCGCCAACATCGCGAAACTTGCGCGTCATCTCCACGCAAATCACTCCACTCGTTCTTGTCAATCCAAGACCTTGCAGCGTGGATCTCCGCATCAAACGAAAGTCGCAATCGGTATCCCGAAACGGTAGATCGAAGGCTCGTTTAACGACGTGGTGATACGTGCGGCCTAGAGCCTTTCGATACCAACTATCTCCGCGGCCAACCTTGTACCCCTGCACAATGTCAATGTCAGCAGTAGCCGCCGCAACCAAATTGGCCATCTCGGACGCGTCGTATTGGCCGTCGCCATCCGTGTAGAAAATCCACTGCTTTGATGCCGCGGCAAAGCCAGACAGCAGCGCTCCGCCGTACCCACGGTTGTGCGAATGATGGATGACGCGAAGCTCAGGAACCTCGTCTTGAAGGTTGTCGAGCGCTCGCCCCGAACCATCAGACGACCCATCATTCACGACAACAATTTCGAAACACGAGGCACACGCGGCCGCGGTCCTTTGCGCAACTCTCACCAAATCGCAAATAGAAAACTCATCGTTGTAACACGGAAAAACTACCGAAATTGATTCAACCGCCGGGCTGACCATTGTCACTTCCAATTCGCCAATGCCTGCTCGACGCAGGCGATCTCATCTTCACGCATTTCCGGGTAGCACGGCAAACTCACGCAACCATCCGCCCACCACGCAGCTGTCGGGCACGCGTTCGTGACGAAACGCCGATAGGCGGGCTGGTCTACGAGCGCGACTGGGTAATGACACCCCGTTGCGATCCCGGCGCTGGCCATATGAGCCCCGAAATCATCCCGTCGATCGACGTGCGCCACCGCAAGGTGATAGACGTGGTCGCCGTGCAGTGCCTGCCACGTGACGCCCGACTCTTGGGGTGTCACGGAAGTCTCGGATGTGGCGCTCCTATACCTGTCGGCGATAATTCGACGCCGATTGTTTGCCTCGTCGAGCCGACCGAGCCCGATGCGAAGCCAGGCAGCCTCAAGTTCACTCATGCGAAAATTCATCGCAATATCAGTGTGCACGTAGCCCGTCGTGAGCCCGTGAGTTCGATACCGTCGGATCGTCTCGGCAAAGTGCGGGTCAGTGCTCAACACTGCTCCGCCGTCGCCAATTCCACCCAAATTCTTCGTTGGGTAAAAACTCAAACACACGGCTGTAGAGCATGCCGGCCGCGGCCAACGTAAGGCACCATGGGCCTGCGCGCAATCTTCGATGACCGGTACACCGACGTCGGGAATCTCAGCGGGGTATCCGTAGAGATGCACAACAATGACTGCCTTCGTGCGGGTCGTGATGGCCGACTTCACGCACTGCAAATCAAGGCACGCCGTACGTCGGTCAACATCCACAAACACCGGAATCGCCCCTACCGAACACACCGCCGCGGCCGTCGGCACCGCGGTGAACGCCGGCACAATCACCTCGTCACCGATACCAACTCCAAGCGCCAGCAGCGAAAGTTGCAGCGCGGAAGCACCGCTCGAAACAGCCACGGCTGCCACAACTTCACGGGAGTCGGCCGCCGCGTGCTGCGCCAATTCGACTTCGAGGGCCAACGTTTCGCGGCCAAGTAGATACGTACCTGAATGCAGAACGCGCCCAACGGCTTCACCGAATTGCTGCTCGCAGCCAAGAGCGCGACGAGTCAAATCTACGAGAGGAATCACTCAAACACCGGACCTAGAGATACGTGTCGGCATGGGATTCGAAAAATTCCAGCGTCTGTTTCAACCCGACTTCAAGCCCAATCGTGGGCCGCCAACCGAGCGTGGTGTGCGCCAAATCTGACGACAACGCGACGCTGCCGACGTCGATCCGTTCGCGGTCCTCTGGCCACGGGGTGAGGGCAATATTGCCTCGGCCCGAGATCGTCACGAGGCACTCTGCGATCTCGCGCAGACTTGCCGATTGATCGTGGCCCAAGTTCATCACGACACCTGGTGTCGTGGGCATCGCTCCGGTGCGCAACAGTGCTTCAACCACATCGTCGATAAATAGGCAGTCGCGTCGTTGCTCACCGTCACCAAAAAGCTGAATCGTTTGCCCGAGCAGCGCGCGGCGAATGAACACGGCCAAAAATCCCTGTCGGTCCGTGGACAATCGCAAGCGTGGCCCATAGGTATTCGTCAGCCGCAATATTGCGGTGTCAAGCCCGAACGCACTGGCGTACACCCGGTGAGCGTGGTCGGCGGCAAGCTTTGAAATGCCATTGATATCGAGCGGTCTGGTGGGGTGATCTTCAGCGATTCGCGGCGTCAACGCGCGGCCGTATACCTGTCGCGTCGAGGTATACACGACCTTGGCTGCGGGTTGAAACTTCCGAACGAGTTCGAGAAAGGCCAATTGTGATTGGCCGTTCAGGTACAGGTCGTTGAGCGGGTCATCCATCGAGTCAACGTGGCTCACTTGGCCCGCAACATTGAAGATGAATTCCGAAGTGGCTAGATGGCCTCCCACACTCTCGTCGTCGATCGGCGCAACATGAACCTTCACTGCGTCGACCACATCATTCGGAAGGTTGTGCAAGGCGCCGCCATGACTGGGCACCATTGAATCAATCACCGTCACGGTCGCTCCGGAATTGACCAGCGCTATCACAAGGTTGGACCCGATAAATCCCAAGCCGCCGGTCACCAAGCAGTGACGGCCCGCATAATGCACTGCGTCAACGTAGCCACTTGGTTTCATGTCAACTCCTCGTCGCCCATCCCCAGGCGTGTTAGCGCCATGACACTTAAGACGTCCAAACTACCGAATCGGTTCCCGAGAGTGAGAAAATTTCTTCG
>JAYWAI010000160.1:0-2145 GCA_043782545.1 Acidimicrobiia bacterium | reverse complement strand
GATCGATTGCTGCGCTACACAATTCGATGTCGACAGCGTCGCGTTCTGGTTGCGTCAACCAGGTTTCGGGCGAACGTTCTGCGCCGTATCGGGCCGGGTCGACATCGGTACCGCCGGTGAGCACGAGCCCGTCAATGCGGTCGAGCAACTCACTGGCTTCACCGAGCTCAACGACGGGCAAAATGACGGGTATGCCGCCAGCCTTGCGCACCGCTCGCACGTACGATCCCGCCACCACGTAATGCGCCATGCCGTCGCCACGCACGTCGATGATTTCTTGATGGGCAGCAATGCCAATGATCGCAGTCATCTCCGAAGATTACCGGCGCGGCAAGCGGGCCATCAGGTTTGCCACGAGGCGGGTAGGGTGCGGGCATGAAATTTGACCCACAGCACGCGCTCGTCACTGGCGCATCGGCCGGCATCGGCGAAGGCATCGCCAAAGAGCTCGCCCGTCGCGGCATCAACCTCACCCTCGTGGCGCGTCGGGGCGACACTCTCGAGACGCTCGCCACAACGCTCCGAGCGGACCACAAAATCACTGTCGACGTCCTGCCCGCCGATCTCACCTCAACCGCCGGACTCGCCGCTGTTGAAGCTCGCTTAGCGTCAACTGACGAGCCGATCGACATGGTCGTCAACAACGCGGGCTTTGGCACCACTGGCAAATTTGTGGCGTCAAACATCGATGACGAAGAGCGAGAAATCAAACTCAATGTGATTGCGGTAACCCGTCTCACACACGCCGCCATTGGCCCCATGGTCGCCCGCAAACGCGGCTGGATCGTCAACGTGTCGTCGCTCGGGAGTTTTCAATCTGGCCCAGGCATGGCCACGTATTGCGCCACGAAAGCGTTCGTCACGAGCTTCACTGAAGCCATCGCTGAAGAATTGCGTGGCACCGGCGTGAAGGCCACAGCAGTATGCCCCGGGTTCACCACGACCGAATTTCAGTCAGTGGCCAACCAGGGTGAGGCCATCAACAACCTGCCGGGCTTCGCCATTATGGACAGCGATCAAGTCGCCCGCAGCGCCATCAAGCACGTTGCTAAAGGGCGCGTGATCGCAATCACCGGCGCACCCAATCACGTGCTCGCATTGTCGTCGCGTCTGATGCCGCGCGCCGTGAGCCGCCGCGTCGCCGCGTCAATGATGAACAAAGTCACCTGAGCTCGTCAGGCGTCTCGCTTGCAAGGCATAGTTGAGCCTCGGCGAGTTGTTGGGCGTCGAGCGGGCTCATGGCGAGCTCGATCGTGAGCCAGATCATGGTGGCCGCGGGGTAAAACACCAGTGGCACGATGAGGCCGATTGCCACGCACACAATCGTGAGGGGCCCGGCGGGAATATCGGGAACGGTGGCGATAATCGTGCCGATCAGCACGGCACCCATGAGCCCCAGCGTGACCACAATGTTGACGCTCATGACGCCCAGACTGAAGCCTTCGAGTCGTTCGAACTTGATGCCACAGCTCGGGCACCGCTCGCGCAGCCGGAAGAAGTTTTTGAAGACGCCCGACCCGTTGCAACTCGGGCAACGGCGTCGCAAACCACGCGCCAGCATGCCCATCACCGA
Organism: Acidimicrobiia bacterium; assembly: GCA_043782545.1. Lineage (GTDB taxonomy): Bacteria > Actinomycetota > Acidimicrobiia > Acidimicrobiales > JBBRKR01 > JBBRKR01. Next base: position 572 of record JAYWAI010000160.1, on the reverse strand, counting down.
CTTGCCATTGGCCTTGCCTACACCGAGTGTTTGAGTCAACGCGCCCACCTCCACATGCCGTGAATTGTCAACTCCGGTGAGAACGTGACGCTATCGATGACCTCGAAGCCTGCCCGTTGGTACATTGCCACGCTCGACAATTTAGCCGTCTCCAGATATGCAGACACGTGTTGTTCGTCGCACCGATCTAAGCCGGCTTTCAGAACGAGCGAGCCGAGCCCTTGGCCCTGCGGACCAGGACGGGTACCGAGCAAATCGAGATACCAAAAGTCGCCCCGGTCCAAGGGTGTCATACGTTCCATGCCTTGAAACACCTCGACGAAACGACGCGAGGCGTCGGCGTCCCAGTTGTCGATGAAACGCTCGTCGGGGATAAAGCCTCCCTCGGCCAGTTCGGTGCTTGTCATCCAAATCGCCGCCGAGTTGTGCGACGCATCGCCGTGTGAATGCCCCATCGCCAACGTGTCGACGAGGTCCATTTCGTAGTGCGCTCGAATCCGGGGTCGTCGGCGATCGATCGACGGCTCGATGTAGGCATAAAACGGATAGTCGACGAACGCCTCAGCCATGAC
>JAYWAI010000159.1:0-5684 GCA_043782545.1 Acidimicrobiia bacterium | reverse complement strand
GGCACACCTCAATCACGGGCCGGTCACACATCACCATGCCTCCAGAGTGAATGCCCAAATGACGGGGGAAATCTTCAACTTCAGCGGCGAGGTCGAGTACCGACGTGGGGATCTCATTAGGCGTGGGCACGATCGGGTTGTAGCCCTCGGTAGCGGTCATGACCGGGCCGGAACTCGGCGCGCCAGCGCTGGCTGGCGCGTTGGCGGCCACCGTGTTGGCGATCGACGCCCATGCATCGACTTGTTTGCTCCACGCGTCTTGCTGGCCCACAGCAAACCCAAGCGCCTTGGCCATATCGCGCACCGCAGAGCGCGCCCGATACGTAATCACATTGGCCACCTGTGCGGCGTGTTCCCGGCCGTGGCGGGCATACACATACTGGATGACTTCCTCCCGACGATCCGACTCGATGTCGATATCGATGTCGGGCGGCCCGTCACGATCGGGCGACAAGAAGCGTTCGAAGAGCAACCCCAACGACACGGCATCGGCGCACGTAATTCCCAGGGCGTAACACACTGCCGAATTGGCGGCCGAGCCGCGACCTTGGCACAAAATGTTGCTCAGCCGACAGAACTCGACAATGTCCCACACCACCAAGAAGTAGCCGGGAAAGCCGAGTTGCTCGATGAGCGCCAACTCGTGATCGATCTGTTTGTAGGCCCTGGCGCGCAAGCTGTCGGTGTCGCCATCGATAGGTGGCGGGCCATAACGACGCGACGCGCCTTCATGCGTCAAACGACGCACATAGGCCATTTCGCTGAGCCCATCGGGGCACGGAAATGGTGGCAAATTGGGAGCCACCAGTTTGAGATCAAAGGCGCATTCAAGCCCGAGTGCGGTGGCCCGCTCGACCGCCCCCGGATAGCGAGCGAAGCGGCGCATTTGCTCAGCCCCGGCTCGCAAGTGCGCCATACCCGCGGCAGGCAGCCAGCCATCCATTTCATCCAGGCTGCGCCGCGCCCGCACCGACGCCAGTGCAGTGGCCAGCCGGTAGCGGCCCGGCGTGGCGTAGTGCACATTGTTGGTGGCCACAACGTCGACGCGTTCTTGCGCCGCCAATTCGGCCAGCGCATCATTGCGAGCCGAATCTAGCGGCTCGGCGTGATCCCAGAGTTCAACAAAAATGTGCTCACGCCCGAAGCCGTCGATGAGCTTGCGCAACTCTCGGCGCGCTGCACTCGGGCCTTGCGCCACTAGCGCCCGTGGCACCGCACCTTTGGGGCCGCCGGTGAGTACCCGCCAGGTGCCGGCCCGATTGGTGCCCACACCGGCCAGTTCGCGCAACGCATCCAGTGTGGTGCGCGGCGCACCTTTTTCGCCGGCCATTTGGGCGTGCGTGATGGCACGCGCCAGCCCGGCGTAACCATCAGGTTGGGCGGCCAAAATCACCAAATGGTCGCCGACTGGATCGGGGATGCCAGCGGGGTTTTTGCTGGGCCCATCGAGCGTGAGTTGAGCACCAAACACCGTGGGCAAGCCGACCGCTCGGGCCGCCTCAGCAAATCGCACGACGCCGTAAAACCCGTTGTGGTCGGTGAGCGCTAGTGCGCTGAGCCCCAAGCGTGCGGCCTCTTCGGCCAGCTCTTCTGGATGTGATGCCCCATGTAAAAACGAGAAATTGGAGTGACAATGCAACTCGGCATACGGCGTGGTCGCCGCCCGAGATTTAAGGACGCTCGGCGGCTCATAGGGCTGGCGCTTGTTGCCCCACGCCGGGGCATCACCACCAGCATTGGGCACTGGCGACCGGGCATCGCGCCCGTCCTTTTTACGCACCGAACCCGAGGGCGAACCTGAGGTTGGATCACTACCGGCGGGAGCGACCCAGGGCTGTCGACCGGGCGCAGGCCGATCTGACAATGTACGCTCCAGATCCCTCCAGGGGACGTTTGGATTGTTGAAGCCCATATCCGGATAGTACCGAACAAAAGTTCGTTTGTCGAGAGGAAGTTTTTTAATGTTCGACCGCAGGCTCAGTGACTTATTCGACCTCACCGGACGCAGCGCCGTCGTCACCGGTGCCGCCAACGGCATTGGTGCTGCCACTGCCCGCCGCCTAACCGAAGCCGGTGCCCGCGTCACGCTGACCGACATCGACGACGCCGCTGGGCAAAAACTCGCCGCCGACCTCGGCCCCACCGCGTCGTATCAGCACTGCGATATCAGCGACACCGCCCAACTCATCTCGGCGGCCGACGCGGCCGCGAAACGCACTGGCAGTATCGACATCTGGATCAACAACGCCGGCATTTTCCCCACCACCGGGCCGCTCCTCGATGTCACCGACGACTTCCTCAACCGCATGTTTGACGTCAACATTCGATCGCAATTCTCCGCGGCACGAGAGGCTGCCAATCGCATGAATGGCAAGGGTGTCATAGTCAACTTGGCGTCCATCACTGCGTTTCGAGGCGGCAGCAACATCAGCGCGTACAGCGTTTCCAAACACGCCGTCGTGGGCCTGACGAGATCGCTCGCCGCTGAACTTGGGCCGCGCGGAATTCGAGCCGTTGCGGTGGCTCCGAGCGCAGTGGAAACGCCAGGCGTAGACGCCCAAATGGCACCGCTCAAAGCTGCCGGCATTGATCTCGGCGCCATGCTGTCGGCCAACCCGCTGGGCCTGTCGGGGCACCCCGACTACGTCGCCAGAGTGATCACATTTCTGGTCAGCGATCTTGCCGAATTTGTGACCGGCGTCGTCATTCCTGTCGACGGTGGCACGCTGGCATAATTCGCGTTCGAGCGAGTCATCGACGCACTACGTTGAGGCCATGGATCTTGCAACGCGCACTGAACTACTCGCTCGCTACCGGGCCGGCAATGACGCCGTGGTCGACGCCCTAGCCGACATCACGGCGGCCGAACTTGATCGACAACCGGCTGCCAATGGCGTCGAAGATCCAACTGCCTGGACAGCACGCCAAATCGTTCACCATCTGGCTGATTCCGAATCAAATTCATATATTCGGTTGCGCAAATTAATTGCAGAAGATGCCGCCGAAATCCAGGGTTACGACGAGCCCGTATGGGCCCAACGCCTCTACTACGGACGTCCGACGAACGGCTCTTTGGCGGTATTGCGCGCCGTGCGCGAATCAAGTTATGAGTTGCTCGAATCGCTCACCGACGAGCAATGGCTCTGCGAGGGAACACACTCACATCGGGGGCCATACACGATGGCCATGTGGCTCGAGGATTACGCCGAGCACCCCCACGAACATGCCGACCAAATCCGCCGTGCCCGCCTCGGCCAGGTGTAGCCACACCTAAGATCGGCAAATGGCATCACGTATTGGTTACATCGGCCTCGGGCATCTTGGCGTACACCTGGCCGCAAGTTTGCAACGCTGCGGCCACAAGCTCGTGGTGCACGATCTGGATCGTTCGTTAGCGAACGATCTCGTTACCGCTGGTGCAATTTTCGCTGACTCTCCCGCAGCCGTTGCCGCGCAATGCGACGTCGTGTTCACCTGCCTGCCATCGCCGAGAGTCATCGACGCAGTGGTCGCCGGCGAGCACGGTCTGTTGAGCACTATGGCACCAGGGTCGACGTGGATCGATAACAGCACGAATGATCGTGATGAGAATTTGCGCCTGGCCGCGCTGTGCGCCGAGCAGGGAGTCCACATGTTGGAAAGCCCGGTGACGGGCGGCGTTCACAAGGCAGCAGCTGGCGACATCACCGTGCTCGTCGGCGGCGATGACGCACTCTTTCATACCCATAAACATTTGCTCGATGCCATTGGCAACCCCGTGCTGTACATGGGCCCGCTGGGCAACGCGGCGATCATCAAAGTGATCACCAACATGCTGGCGTTTATCAATCTCGTGGCCGCTGGCGAAGCACTCATGTTGGCCAAACGTGGCGGGCTCGATCTGGCTGCGTCGTTTGAAGCCATTCTCAATTCCAGCGGTAACAGTTTCGTACACGAGACCGAGAGTCAGCTTGTGCTCAATGGCAGTTACAACGTTGGTTTCACCATGGATTTGGCCTGCAAAGATCTCGGATTCGCCACGCAATTTGGCCGCGAATTCGGCGTGCCGCTCGACCTCGCCGGAGCCACCGAGCAGACGTTCATTCGTGCCCGTTCGCAATACGGTGGCGGCGCGTGGTCGACACAAGTCGTCAAGCTTCTCGAGGATGCTCTGGGCACCGACCTTCGCGCCGCCGGCTTCCCCGAATTGCTCCAATAGCCAACGCTTGCCATGCGCGTAGCGTATTTGCATGCACTGATGTAGACTCCAAAGATGGGCACGACAACTACGATTCGCGTTGACAAATCGGTGCACGAGCGACTCGCTCGTATTAGTGCCGAGACCGGATGGCAGCTCATCGACGTGATCGGCGAGGCGACCGAAGCACTCGAACGCAAACGATTCGCGCAAGCCGTTCGCAACGAAATCGATCAACTCAAAACCAGCTCGAAGGCATGGGCTGCCTACCTTGCGGACTTTGATCTTTCGGTCGGCGATGGCATCGCCTGACGAGATTTGGCTCGTCGATTTTGGTGACCCGTTTCCCGGCGCACCAGCGCACCATCGGCCAGCTGTGGTTGTTGGGCCCGCAGCCATATTTGGGGATGGACTCCCATTCGTTGTGGTTGTTCCGTGCACGTCCACGGCACGGCAATTGTCGTTTCACGTCGAGATTCCGGCCACGCCAGTGAGTGGGCTTGACGAATCAAGTTACGCGCAATGCGAAATGATTCGGTCGATCAGCAAGAAGCGGCTCCGCCACCGCCTTGGCCACGCAACGCTCGACGAGGCGCGCCAGATCGCCACGATTATCCAACGCCTCCTGGGCCACTAAGCACCGCGACTACTCCCCCTCACTGTTACATGCCAGACTTCGCGTATCGACTCAGTACGCATTGACCAGTGGCTGTGTGCCGTGCGGATCACCAAGACCCGCTCGGATGCCGCCGCGGCTTGTCGTGGTGGCCACGTACGAATCAACCACGAGTCGGCGAAACCGTCCTCACGAGTCAAGACGGGCGATCACGTGGAGGCACGCATCAATGCCCGAGAACGAATCGTCGACGTCACCAAGTTGATCACGACACGGGTCGGCGCAGCGATCGCCGCCGAGTGTTACGAAGATCACAGCCCACCGCCGCCCGAGGCTGGTACCGGAGGTCAAACGTTGTTTGCCGTTCGCGACGGCGGCGCTGGTCGTCCTACAAAGCGAGACCGCCGACAAATCGACCGCGTGCGCGGCCGCTAACGACAGGAGCTCGCACTTGCCCTTGGCCGTAGCGAACAGGTCATCCGAAAGGACCTTCGCCAACTCGTCGCCGACGGGGCTGCGTCGTCAGTTGTCCGCCGCGGTCGGCAACTGTTGTTTCAGCGTAAACAATAGATTCAGTGTCACCCAACCACGAATATCATCACGCCGACGAGCGACCGTGACCGCGTGATATCGTAAACGAGATGACCGATATCCTCATACGAGACGTGCCCGACGAAGTAGTCGCCGCTCTCGACGCCAACGCGCAACACAGCGGCCAAACGCGCGCCGAGTACCTCCGTCGACTCCTGGCCGACCAGCAGCGGCCAGCGGTCACAACTGAGCAGTTGAACCGATTCGCTGAGCGCACTGCCGACTTGGCCAATCCCGAGGTGATGGCAGCCGCATGGCGGTGAGGAACTGGATCATCGACAAATCGGCACTCACTCGTAT
>JAYWAI010000158.1:0-15179 GCA_043782545.1 Acidimicrobiia bacterium | reverse complement strand
CGGCGAACTTCGACGTTTGGAAAATCCCGAGTCTCAGCCTTTGCGATAGTCGACTTTCCAACCTGACGAGCTCCACTGAGGATAACCGCGCGCGTATCAGCCAACGCATCGCTAAGCGCACATCGAATGTTGCGAATGACCAGTTCAGACATGCCACCAACCTACACTACGTGGCGGGTTTATCGGTGTATTCGTGGCGGGTTTGTCGGTGTATTCGTGGCGGGTTTGTCGGCAGGCGGGTTGCGGGTTAGGCGTACAGGCGTAGGGCGGTGAATGCGAGCATGCCAACGGCCATCATGAGCATCATGTTTCGTTTGAATGCAAACACGATTCCGGCGGCAAGCACGGCCCAAAACTGGTAGTTGTTGAGGTGCACATTCACATGGCCGTGGCGCACAAAGATGCTCGGCGCAACGATTGCCATTAGCGCACAGCCTGGCGCATAACGCAAGGTTCGCTCGACTCGCTTGGGCAGATTAAACCGAGCCGGCAACACGAAAAAACTGCTACGAGTGGCAACGGTGACGAGCGTGAGACCCACGATGGCCGCAATCATGTACCAGGTGTCATTCGATCCGGTCATATAGAAACGACCGACCCTGTCGAACCAAGTCGCGAGTGGCGAGCGAGTCGACGATCACGAGACGTCTCGGCCACCAAAGCGACCGACACGCCGCCCAGCACGGCCACCAAAAGGCCCAGGCGCAACGGCAACGAGTTCAGCGCTACTGCTAACACGCCCGAAACGATGAGACCAACGATCGACGGAAACCGCGTCGCCATCGGAATGAGCACCGTCACGAGCGCAAGAGTTGCCGCCAGTTCGAGACCCCACGACGTCGGCGCCAAGCCGCCCAAAAAGATGCCGGCGATCGACGACACCTGCCACACCACCCAGTTCACCGCCGCGCCGCCATAGAAATATCCCCATTGTTCTTTCGTGCCCACGACATCGGCCGAGCCGACCCGCTGCATAAACATCGCGAATCCCAGATCGCCATTGAGGTACCCCGCAACGAAACGTTGCGGCAACGTCATTTTAGTAAAATATTTTCGTGATGCTGCGGCGAAGATCGTGAATCTCACGTTCACCAATAGCGCCGTCGCCCACACCACCAGGAGTGGATTATGGGCATGCAACAACGGCAATACGGCCAGCTGTGCCGACCCGGCGAACACTGTCACGGTGAGCACGAGTGCCATCGTCACCGTCATGCCACCTTTGACGAGGGCGACTCCGGTGACCAAGCCCCAGGCCGCGATGCCAACGCCCGGCAACGCCATGTTGCGCGCCCCTTCCAGAAAGTCCTGGCGCGGAACCGGCGCAAAGATTCGATGAGACACCTGTTGAGTTTAGTTTTTTGACAGCGAACCGCGAGCACGAATATGTCAGTGGCACCAATCCAACCATAGATTGCGCGGATGGAAAATCAAGCTTGGATCATCGACGCAGTGCGCTCGCCGCGCGGCAAGGGCAAAGAAACCGGTGCGTTGCACAACGTGCATCCGCAACGCATTTTGGCCCAAGTCCTCAACGGACTCCAGACCCGCAACGACTTCGACACCGCCGATGTCGACGACGTCGTCATGGGGTGTGGCGCCGGCAGCGGTGACCACTCGATGGATATCGCCCGTATGGCCACGCTCGACGCCGGCTGGTCCCTCGAAGCGCCTGGCGTCACGCTCAACCGGTTCTGCGGCTCGGGCCAACAAGCCGTGAATTTCGCCGCCATGGGTGTGCTGTCGGGATTCCAGGATCTTGTCGTGGCTGGCGGCGTGGAATCAATGTCGCGGCCTTCGCCAATGCACGTTGACGGGTTCACTGCCAACAACAAACACCTCAAAGATCAGTACAACATGGTCGGCCAAGGCATCTCCGCTGACCTCATCGCCACCGTTGAAGGCTTCACTCGCGCCGAACTCGATCAGCTTGCGGTCGACAGTCAAACACGAGCAGCGGTGTCGATGGCCGAGGGTCGCTTCGACAAATCGCTCATCACGATCTACCACGACGACGACACGGTGGCGCTAGACCACGAAGAGTTCCCCCGGGCCGGCACGACCATGGCCGACCTCACGAAATTGGCTCCCAGCTTCGAGGGTATGGGCGCCCATACGATGAAAGGCGACACGCTGACGATCGATCAAACCGCTCTGCTCGCCTACCCGCACGTGGCCGCTATCAACCACGTGCACCATGCCGGCAATTCCTCAGGAGTGGTGGACGGCGCGTCGGCCGTGTTGGTGGCGTCGCCCCGCTACGCGCAAGCTCACGGCATGACGCCCAGAGCAAAAATCACGATGACCGCAGTGGCCGGCACCGAGCCAGTGATCATGCTCACCGCTCCTGGCCCCGCGGCGAAATTGGCGCTCAAGAAGGCCGGTATGACGTTTGACGATATCGATCTTTTTGAGGTCAACGAAGCGTTCGCGTCGGTGCTTTTGAAGTTCTTGCGCGACACCGGCGTGTCGTGGGACAAGGTCAACGTGAATGGCGGCGCCATGGCGCTCGGTCACCCGATCGGCGCCACCGGCGCCATGCTCATTGGCACACTGCTCGACGAACTTGAGCGACGTGATTTGTCGACCGGACTCGTGACGATGTGCACTGGTGGCGGTATGGGCACGGCCACCATCATCGAACGCATCTAAGTCCGAAACGCGCGAGGATGCGGCTATGAAAAGCGTCATCCCGCAACGGTTTTTCAAGCTCGACTCTGATGAACCGGCCGAGGTGCTGCTCCGCCAGATCACGCCGAATCAATTCAGACTCGAGGAACCGTTCCGCTATCTCGACCCGCCGCGCTATGCGTTTGCCGTGCCCTCCGGCGACAAGACGGATCTCGCCAGCGTCCCGACATTCCTTGTATGGCTGGTGCCGCGATACGGACGTCACTCGCTGCCAGCCTTACTTCACGATCATTTGCAAGACCCGGCTGCGGGCGTCAGTTCAGAAGAAGCAGACACGATTTTCCGCAGTGCCATGGCGTCAACGGACGTGCCGTTCGTGCGCCGATGGTTGATGTGGGCCGGCGTGAGCCTACGAACGCGATGGCACACATCCATCGCATGGAAAATCGTCGTGTTGCTCTGGGTGGCCGTCTACGGCATCGCTGTGGGCATTGGCCAAACAGCCGCCGTCGTACAAATCATCAACCGGCATTCATGGTTTTGGCCAACCGCTCTCGTGTACGCGATTGCTCTCGTGAGCCCATGGTTACTGTGCTTGCTGTGGGGCAAACGTCGGCGGGCAGGCTTAATCGCCGCGTACGGGCTCGTGTTTATCGGGACGCCGCTCGTGTTTATCGCCATCACGCTGGGGTGGTATGCACTATTCGAATTCGTCGCACGGATGCTAGGGCGCCGAACCGCACCGCTTAGCAACGCCAAACTCGAAACCAAACCACCGGAATGAAGTTGATCGTTCTTACGCCGCGAATTTCGCATCACAACCGACCCCCGAGGGAGCGTTAGGGTACGCCCGTGAGTTCGAATGCCGACGACCAGGCTGGGTGGCGACTGCGGCGCGACCACATTCTGGCCAATCGCACCTTGAGCGTGCCGGTCCTAACGATACGAAGATTTTTTCGTATTAGCGGGACGCGCAAAGCCAGCCAAATCGCTTTCAATCTCTTTATCTGCGTTATACCCATCGCCATTATGGCGTTCGCGTTGTTCGCTATCGGCAAAAAGAACATCAGCCTCAGCCAGGTAATGATCGAACAGTTTCGGCTCAAGGGTCGCACCGCCGACATCATCCGCAGCACCTTCACGTCAAACCGCTCAATCATCAAGGTGGCATCATTCATCACTATTGCGTCATTCGCGATTTCTGGTTTTGATGTAGCGGCGGCAACACAAAACACCTATGCAGAAGCGTGGGAAACAGAACCCATAAAGGGGTGGCGTGGAGCTCTGCGGGGTGGGTTCTGGTTCGTGTTGGTATTCGCCCAGTTTGGCTTCACTCAACTCCTGCAATACCGAGTCGGACGCAAGGGCCCTTTCGTATTGATCGGCGCGATCCCGCTGTGTTTCGTGTCGTCGTATTTTATGTGGGCGGTCACGCCACGCCTGATGTTGGGACGCCAGTTTGCCCGATCGGCGTTGCGACCCGGAGCAATCCTGGGGGCAATTGTGTCCACGACGGTGTGGCTCGTGGGCCGGACAATTTTGCCCGGCTGGTTTGATTGGTACGGTCGCGGATTTGGCCCCATCGGCATCGGTCTGGCACTGATTGGTTGGACGTACGTCAACGCCATTTCGTGGGTGGTGATCATCGTGGGAACGTGGGCCTACTGGACGAAATCCAACCCCGACGAAGTCGACGAAACGTACAGCACAGCGGTCGACGACCTATAAGGATTCCTGCTGTGCCTTGGCGAGCGCAATTGTCTGAGCGACGGTGATCGAGCCAGAGGCCGAGCCACCAATAACCAGCACCGTCTGGTTGCCTTTCGAAAATGCCACGGCGTGGGCAACGAAAGGTTGCGATGCTGAATCGTCGATCTGAGTAAAGCCGAACCCGCCCGCAATTTCGGTAACGGGAAACGGTTCGATCGTTTGTGCCAACAAGCGCTCGCGGCCATCCACGATGTAAGCGGCGGCGTTTTCGGCCGACGAGAATTCGTACACGACGATGAAAACCGATCCAGTCGGTTTCGATCCGGCAACGGCAGGTTCGATGTCCCAGGCTGCGGCGCGGCCGGCCACAAATTCCCGAGTTACCAGCAGCGCATATTCAGCGTTGCGATCACCTTCTGATTGAGCGGCCGCCTCAAGATCAATGGGCCCGGTATGCCGCAGCGGCACGGCCACGGGGACAACGCCCCCCACCACGCCAGCGACTGCTTCCGTTGACAGCAACGCCCGTAGAAGTTGAGCGTCGAGTACTGAATTCATAACAATCGCCTTGTGTCTCGTAGTAGAAGTGATGCCGCTGCCTGGTAGCCCAGTCGACTCTGTGGGCGGACGAACTTGCGGCCCGGCGTCGCTGCTCGCCGCTGCTGTCGAATCAGTGCTCCTGGTTGTCGAGGTGGTTGACACCAGCGCGCCGCGACCGCCCGAACAACCGGTGACGGCAACAAGAACGAGCGTGGCAACGACCGCAACCCGAAGGAGGCGCCAGATCGCCACCGATCGAGCGTCGACATCACTCACACGCGACGACATCGATACTCCATCGTGTACCCCCCACACGGCAATGGCCATTGTGACCGTGCGGCTGATGGCGAACGAAACGCCAATGGCGACACCCTTCCACGGACCCAGCACCGCGCCGACAACAAACGCCGCCCACCACAGCCACGTCGACAAGAGAGTGAGCGGACCCACGCCCATTCGAGCGCCATACAGACAGGCCACTGTCCGTGGGTGAAAAATCGCACCCCATTCGACCGGAACCTGGGCGCGTACGTGGACTGGTGCCCTCCAGAAATCGAGAAGCACCGCGGCCACGCCGGCGCCAACTGCAATGGGTAGCGCCGAAGATCGAGACGAAACTCCGATCGCCAGCGCGGGGATCCCCGACGCGAACCCGAATACCGCGGCCGACGCCGACGCCGACAATGCGAACAACGTTACTATCACCAATTTTTCGCGCCCCCGCACGGAGGGCATCATCGTCTCGGCGACGGATAGGCCTCAAGGGGACCACAAACATCGAATCCCGGCCGCAACTGCCACGGCCACGCCAATCCACATCGGACCGTTGTTCGTCACGGTCGCAATGGGTTGGCACGCCCTGTCCAATAGCCACCGAAACTCGCCGGAGCGATCGCCACACCGTCGATCTTCGCTTGACCCATCGCCTTCTCGGAATCGGGTTGATGAATCACTGGCAACCCCTCGCCCGGTACGCCCATAAGACGGTGTGTATCAAAATGGTTGAGCGCGGATTGCAATTCGTAGACCTGGCCAGCTGAGGCAGCCGCCGGCACCAGCCCGACTGACAAAGACGGCTGCCCTGACCGAATCCACGCCCGATTTTCAACGTCAAGATCGGCGGTGTCGGCAAAGAGCAGCAACCCGCCACCGGCCAGTCCAAGCGCTTGGGAAATTTGAGGAAGGGGGCACACAATGACCGCGACGCCCCGCACATTTTCTGCGCCGACGACAACGCTGTTGATGCCTCGGGCACACGCCGCAGCCGTGTCGCCATACACCGGGTTTCCACCAGGAATCGAGCTCGCCTTCGCCGCTACTTCTGGGCCAACGGCATACGTGACCAACGTCCGCGTAGCGGCCGGACCGTTCGCCAACTCGGCGGCGACGTCGCTACCAAATACCAGGGCCATGCCCGACGCGGAGCACGCCGCTCCGACTGCGCTCACAATGCCGGGATCAGGAGCCAACGCGCTGAGGCACGCGACTCGACGCGAGCCGGTAATTGCCAATACATACCGAGCAACTTGCAATGACAGATCATGAATACTGGCGCCGATGCCAACTCGTGTCACCAATCGTGCTGGCTTGGCCGACCCAAGCGCCGCGACGACAGTGGGGCTTAGTGTGTTGCCAACCACTACGACCTCGCCAGGCGAAAGCCGTGCGATTTCGGAAGATGTCTGGCTCGCTAAGGAATCAGGCGACGTCAAGAGCAACGGTGCGTGCAACGCTCCCGCGACGGAATGTGCAAGACCGACCACCATCATGTCGTTCGCATCCGCCACCACCACGCGAGCGGTGGTCGACGCGAATCGAAATTGGCTCATGACGACGGCGGCGTCAATCGCTGATGCAATAGCGCCGTATCTCACAACGCCAACGTTCATGATTCGCGGATCTGCATAACAACTTTCCACGACACACCGCACGTTGGTGCCCTCTGGGCAATATCCGTGGACGTTGGGAAACGCAGTCTCGCAACAATCGCAAATCTTCTTCAACCCATGATCCGTGCAACAACCGGGGCTGGCATACCAACACCAACCCCAGACCTGGTTTGGACCGGTGCAATCGAACGTGGCGCATTTCTCGCTCACGCCGGATTGTCCGCACACACGGGCCTCAGCACGGCGGGCCATCAATGCCACGAGTGCCGGACCGCCCGCCACGACAACGGCGAATTTTCCAACACGGTGAAAGAAATTTCGGCGTGTTATGCGCTGGGCCATCCACCGACTGACCGACTCCGTAAGTGTCGGCTCTGTGACGTCATTGACCATGGGTCGCACCCATCATGATTTGGGAACCATCTGACGCGTTCATCGTTCGCGACCCGGTTCGGATTGCTTCTTCAATCAACTCTTCGATCTGTTCAAGGGTGTTGCCGACGCCGCGGCCCCGCACGATTCCATCGGCGTCAACGGCAACGAAATACGGCGTCGAGCGAACGTTGAACGCCTGGAAGACCGCCGGTGCATCAGGCCCGAGATCATGGTTGATCTCGACGAAACGCATGTCGTGATATTGCTCACGCACGGCTACCAAGGCGGGCTTCAGCATCTCGCAGATTTCGCAACCGACCTTCGTGAAGGCCACCAGTGTGACCTTATGCGTGTAACCGAACGGACCGGCAAGCGGCGCCTGTTGATTCAATTCCGGACCCTCACCGCCGAAGTGAACGCCGCGAGGAGCAAGCCGGGCGTGCAGCACGCCAATCTGGCGCAGGAGCGCAATCACCACGACAACTAACACGACCACAACGAGCCAAAGCATCACATAGGACGCCGTCCACACTGCCCCCCTCACAGTGCACCAGGCGCTGACGCCGCGTGAACGGCCCACACCGAGCCGATGGTGTGTTTCACTCGCAACAGCGCCATTGTCATTCCGAAAACAAGGGCCAACCCCAGCGCTACCAGCGTGCCATCTAGGTGTACCCCTCGCTCCGGATTGGCAGCCACAACGACAGCGGCAATCAGCACCAGCGCAGCATTCCGTAAAATTTCGAGCCAAGAAACCGGGTCACTGGACGTCGCTCCAAAGCAGTTGCACGGGACTCGCAACCCGCTTCGCATGGCGCGCACGAGCGCAATAGAGAACACGACGAGAAGCACCCCTGCCCCAACGGCCCCCCACCGTGGCCACACTACCAACACCGCCGCTGCCAGTATTTCAACCGCCGGTAGGCCGCCAGCAAGTATCGGGGCCTGGTGAATACCGAGCGCAACGAATGAAGCTCGAGTGGGGCCGGGCCGTGCCAATTTGGCCACGCCCGCACATAGAAACACACCCGCCAACACCCACGAAAAACTACGAATAATATTTGTCATCGCTGGCGACTCATCAACGCGGCGACCGGAGAACCTGAAAGTTCTCCAACCGCGGAGCCTGCGAAAACTGCGTTGCCAAACGTAAACACACCGCCGTCTGAGGCGAACAGGAAATATCCGTTGCCATCAGACGTAGTGGCCATGCCCACTGCGGGAGCGGCCAGCGGTAGCGCCGCCGCTGAACCGAAGAACTTCGCGTCACCAAAGGCAAATATGCCTCCGTCGCTAGCAACCAACCAATACCCGGCGCCGGTGGGCGTTACCGACATGCCCACGACCGGGGCGTTGAGTTTCTGGTTTCCGGCCGAGCCAAAAAAGCCAGCGTCGCCAAACGAAAACACGCCGCCATCAGCCGCCACGAGCCAATAGCCACGATTTGTCGGTGATGCTGCCGCACCCACCACTGGTCGATTGAGCACCATTGCTCCAGTGGACCCAAGGAATTTTGCATCGCCGAAGCTAAAGACGCCGCCGTCACCCGCTACCAGCCAATAGCCCAGCCCGGTTGAGGTACACATCATGCCGAGCACCGGCTTGTAGAGATCGATATTCGACGCGCTGCCAACATAGGTAGCGGATCCAAATCGGTACACCGCACCGTTTGCCCCCGCCAACCGATAGCCAGCGCCCTGATCGGTCACACACGCCCCAGCGACTCTCGACGGCACGCGGCCGTCGAGATCCCCGAGCGGCGCTACGTTGCCGAAGTTCTTCATCACCCCGTTGGCGGTGACGACTGAATACCCGTCATTGGACGGTGCCGCGTGCGACGCCGAGAGCCACGTACCCCCCACGACAAAAAAGATTGCCACCCCGACACCCGCGATTCGTATCGACGAGCGGCGAAGCCTCGTCGAAATCATCGTCACATGGGCACCTTAGCAACTGTGTTGGATTCGGTTCCACACCCGTCACAAACGCCGCAGGTCAATCTGCACTAGGAACATGCCGCTCGAAAAAGCTCAGCACGATACATCGCCGCCGGGTCAATCATCGTGGCGAAATCCACCGTCGACGCACCCAACCAGGCGGTGGCATCGACGATCAAGATTGCTTCTGCGTAGGCAACCGGCCGCCAATACAGCGACCAGTCGATCACCGTGGCACGACCCGAATCGTCGAAGAGGATGTTGCCAGCAATGTCGCAATGCACGAGTTGACAATCAGCGGGATTCGGATTGTCTGACCAGGCTTGACGGTCGGCGAGCGTCCACCGATCGGTGGCCGATTCGCGCCACGTCGGCCGCAGATCGATGCCAGCCAGAGCGTCGTGAAAAGCGCGGGCGATCGCAAGTTTTTCGGCCCAACGACCGGACACGACTTGACCTTCAACACGTTCGTACGCCACCCAATTTCCAACCGATATATGACCGCTCCGAGCCCGTCGGTGAGGGGCTAATTGCAGGGCGTCTGCGGGCAATCGGTCGACAATTTGTGAGCAAAATTCTATCTCGGCGGCATTGTCGACATATTTGAGAACTACGTCGCCGACCCGCACCGTTTGGCCCTGGCCACTATCGATTCGCTCGACTCGCCCGTGAGCGTCAAAGGCCTCCAACACCGTCGGTGGCGGCGTGTAGAGGAATCGGCGGCACCGCAAACAGCTCGGCGCAACACCGGGTGCCGCCACCCACTGCGGTCGCTGATCGCCGTCATCAGGCGAAGCCGCTACTGACCACCCGCAGGCGGCCAGCCATTTGCCACCCTCGTGTCGAGCAATCACATGTGTTGAACCCAACAAATCAAACGCCACGACGCGCAGGCTATCTCGGGCCCGATAGGGTCAGCTCATGACGACACCACGCAAACTTCGCATCGGCGTACAGCTCCACCCCCAAGCCACCACCATGGCCGCGTTGCGCACCGCGTGGGAAGCCGCCGACGCCCTGCAGGTCGACTCGATTTTCACATGGGACCACTTCTATCCGCTATACGGCGAACCATCGGCAGAGCATTTCGAAGGCTGGTCTATCCTGGCGGCAATGGCGGCCACTACCAGCCACGCACAATTCGGCATGATGGTCACGTGCAACAGTTACCGCAACCCGGAACTGTTGGCCGACATAGCTCGCACCGTTGACCACATCTCGGGTGGACGACTTATTTTAGGTATTGGCGCCGGCTGGTTTGAACGCGACTACACCGAATACGGATATGAATTCGGCACCGCGCCGGAACGCCTCAAAGCGCTTGGGGCGGCACTACCGCGTATCAAGGAACGACTGGCGAAACTCAACCCGGCTCCGCTAGGCGACCTGCCCATATTGATCGGCGGCTCTGGCCCGAAAGTCACCACCAGATTGGTGGCCCAGTATGCGCAAATCTGGAACGGATTCGGCACTCCGCAAGAGGCCAAAGCCAATTCAGACATCATTGACACCCACTGCGCCAACCTTGGCCGCAACCCCGATGAGATCGAACGCAGCGTGCTTGTCGCGCCGGGTACGGATCCGCTCGCCTACTTTGCGCTCGGCCTCACCCACGTGATTTACATGGTCGGATCACCGTTTGATCTCGACCCGCTCGCCAAGGCCGTCGCTATTCGAGATGAATTCAACACATGATCGTTGAGCACTTCAACCCAGATGGCATTGTGAAGTCGACGCGGTTGCAATTCAGCCAAGCTGTTCGAGCAGGGCAACTGCTCTTCGTCAGCGGCCAGGCTGGGTGGCTACCGGATTTCACTGTGCCAGACAACTTCGAAGAGGAATGCCACCAAGTTTTCGCCAACCTCAACGTGGTTCTGGAAGCCGCGGGTTGCGGGTTTGAACACATTGTTGAAGGCGTGAGCTTGCACACGCCAGGCATGGATGTCGGCACATTTTGGAATGTGCGCAATATGTATCTGGCCAAGCCGTGGCCAGCGTGGACGACGATAGGCGATATTGGGTTGGCGTTTCCGGCCATGCGCGTCGAAGTCAAGGTTACCGCGGTCATCCCCGAGGTTGAGTAGTGCGTGCGCTTGTTCACCGCGGTCCGATGGACCTGCGCCTTGAGAAACTCGCGATGCCCGTAGCGGGCCTCGGCGAGACACTCGTTCAGGTCAAGGCGAACGGATTGTGCGGCAGTGACTTGCATCTGTGGCACTTGGAACGCGGTCCAGAAGTGACCGCTGTTTTGGGCCACGAGATCTGTGGCATGGTCATCAAACCCGACGGGACGCGCACATTGGCAGCAATTCATGGCGGCGACCATTGCGGTGCATGCGTTCATTGCGACGCAGGCTTTTCGTACTACTGCCGCAACGGCGTTCGAGCCCTCGGCTCCACCGGCTCGCATCCTGGGCTGGGCGGGTTGGCGGAATTTTTGGTGGCACCGAGCACCAACGTCATTCCCGTGCCACATGATCTTGACCCCGCCATCGTGACGTTGGCAGAGCCACTCGCCAACGCACTCCGGTCGCTGGATCGGCCCGAAATTCGAGAAGCGGCATCTCTCGTGGTGATCGGCTGTGGACCCCTGGGACTAGTACACATCGCGGCCGCAAAACACTACGGCATCAAACACGTGGTGGCCGTGGAAGGTCGCGCCAAACGCGCGGCAGCGGCACTGGCGCTTGGGGCCGATTCGGTAGTGGACCCAGCCGACGACGTGGCCCGTGAACTAGCCAAAAGATTCCCCATTGGGCCCGACGTGATTGTGGAAGCTGCCGGACTCGCGACCACCGCTTACCAGGCCTTCACGTTGGTGCGACCGGGCGGGTCAGTCGTGCTCATGGGCATCTGCGGACAACCTTTCCGCATCAACACATTTCGGTGGATCGCCAAAGAACTCACCATTCGAACCAGCATCGGCACCGGGCTTTCGGAACACCAGTTGGCGATGGACATTTTGGCCTCGGGCGCAATCGATACACGCTCACTTATCACCGCCCGCGTGCGTCTAGAAGACGCAGCAGAAGCTTTCGCCGCGCTCGAAGCCGGTGCCGATGAAATCAAAGTGGTCGTCATACATGACTGACGAATTGGCTCGGGTTCGACCGCTTTTTGAGGCAGCCTGCGCCGCCCCGTACTTCGGGACCAACGGTTACGGAGTCATGCCGCGGCCCGCTGCTCAGCTGATTGGCGATCAGGCCATGGCGCTCACCAAGCGTGCCTACGGCGCGCACCACCGGCTCGAAACCGAGATCGAAATTGTTCGTGCCAAAGTGGCTACGAGCATCGGCGCCGGTGCCGATGACATTGCGTTTATTCGCAACACGGCCGATGGCATGTCGTTCGCGGCCAACGCACTCCCGTTCGCTCAGGGTGATGAAGTGGTTACCTTCGACGACGACTACGGCACCGTTACCTATCCGTTCCTGGCTCGCGCCACCTACGACGAATCGCTCGCAGTACGTGTCTGCCCAACGGACAACGGCCTCGTCACCGTCGAAGCTGTCAACGCGGCAATCACCGACCGTACCCGGTGCATCGCCCTCAGTTGGGTGCGATGGGACACCGGCAACCGTTGCGATCTCACGGCGATTGGCAATCTCTGCGCCTCCCGAGGCATTTGGTTGGTCGTCGACGCTATCCAGGGCGTCGGCGCGCTACCGATCGACGTTGGTGCTGCCCGCGTCAGCATTTTGGCCGCCGGCTGTCATAAGTGGCAATGCGGGCTCGCCGGGCTCGGCATCATGTACGTCCGGGCTGAACTGCTCGAACGTCTGCGCCCCGTCCGCAGCGGTTTGACTCACTTCGCTGCTCACGTCGACGCCAAGCACACTCGCGGCTACCCCATGGCTGCCATAGACGGCGCCCGCCGATTCGAGGACGGTGCCAACAACGAGCTCGCGATCGCTGCCCTCGGCGTAAGTCTCGACATCGCGGCCCAGGTAGGCATCGACCGGATCAGCAACGCCATCGAAAACACTCGACGTCACCTGATCAATCGGTGGCGCGATCTCGGCGGTTTCGTCATCAGCAGTGACCGGGTCGACGCGTGGAGCGGCATTGTTGCGTTGCATCCCCCCAGCTACATCAGCACCGAAGAATTCCTCAGCAAATGTTGGGCTGACCGGATCACCGTCGGCACTCAACGCGACGCTCTCGTGCCCGCCATCCATCATTACACCACCATCGACGACGTCGAGCGTCTCGTGGGTCATCTGCGCTAGCCGGACGATCGGCGTCTGACCGGTGACTTCCGTGGGGTGCAAACCGAGACTAATTCGCCTCATTTTTCGCTGCTGATGGCGGTCCTGCCAGTACCACAGATGAGCGAGCACGAAGAACACAATCTCGGCGCCGATCGCGGAACGGAACCCGATTTTGTAATACTCGTTGCCGCCATTGAGGTGAGGTTTCATGAACCGATAGAACCGAATATTGGCGACCACGACCGCTGACATAATTGCGAGCCAGACGACAAACCGCCAAGCAGTGCCTCGCCAGCCCAGCGCCGAGCCTTTCACTGCCGGCGGCCGATCGTTCGTCGCGTGCCGGGGACTCGTGACACCTCGAAAGAGTGCGCTCGGATCGGATCGCGGGAGACAAACATCGAGGGCAACCTATCGGATTTCGTCAGTTGATAAACGCTTTGACGATAGCTGCCACGCCGCCGGCTCCTGCCACGACGAACACCGCTCGACGCACGAGCGATTCACTCAGGTGCCCAACCACGCGAAGCCCTGCATTCGTCCCGACAATCACCGCCGTGCCCAGTGCCACCCCAAACCACCAAGGAACGCCAAATGCGCCCCGGGCAACCACGGCCAACACATTTTGCGCCACGAACAACACCTGAAACGTGGCCCGCATCTGATTCGTTGGCCACTCGGAATTTACGGCGTACATTGCCACTGCGGGCCCGCCGACAGCGGCAAGCGTGTTCATCGTGGCGCTCAACGCGCCTGCCGCGATTGCGCCGCCAGGGCCCCGAAGCCGAGCCGCTCGATACCCCTTAGCCAGAATCACCACGCATACGACCGTCACTGTCCCCGCAATCGCCCCCAGAGCAGTGGCGCTGGCGTGGTGGGCCAACCATGCCGCAAAAGGCAAGGCGACAAGCCCCGGTACCAACAGGCGCATCGCTTCACCCCAATGTATGTGCTCTCGTTCACGGCTCAGCATCGATAAGTTGGCCAGAATTGCCAACTGATTGGTCAGCCGCACGCCGTTCGTCGGCCCAAAAAGCAAGACTTGTACCGGCACGCTCACGAGCGAATAACCGAAGCCAACAATGCCCTGCGCAAAACCGCCGGCCAACGCAATGACAATCGATACTGCGTATTTCATACAACACTCGTGCAATCGACCGAGCGCCCGATTGGTTTACCGCAATCACGAGCAGCGCCCCATTGCCGGGGTGCGGTCAATCGATTAATTCGGACAGCAGTTCGCGTACTAATCCGTCGATCGTGTCACGAATCGGGCGTATGTCAGTAACTCCTTGGCCGGCTGGGTCGTTCAAAACCCAATCGAGGTAGCGCTTGCCAGGGAATATCGGGCACACGTCACCACATCCCATCGTGATGCACACGTCGCTTTCCTGCACGGCGTCACGGGTCAGCAGCTTGGGTCGTTGGCTCGAAATGTCAATACCCCATTCGGCCATTGCTTGGACCACGGCGCTGTTCACTGAATTGGCTGGAGCGCTTCCGGCGGACAAGACATCGACGCGTCCAAGCGCGTGATGGGCCAACAGTGCGGCCGCCATTTGACTACGTCCGGCGTTGTGAACGCAGACGAACAGCACGGTTGGGGTCCGCTGAATCGTCACTGAGTCATCACCCGAATCGCACCAGAGGCAGCGGCCGCTCCAGCAAATTGCATCAGGATGAACATAAACGCTGAACGCGGCGCGATCCCCGCATAGCTGTTGGAAAACATTCGCCCCACCGTCACCGCAGGGTTCGCGAAACTCGTCGACGACGTAAAGAAATACGCCGCGCCGATATACCCACCTACGACGTATGGCACGTGCGCCCCCTTGCCAGTTTTAACGCTCAAAAAGATAACTAGCACCAACCCGAACGTTGCCACT
>JAYWAI010000157.1:0-15209 GCA_043782545.1 Acidimicrobiia bacterium | reverse complement strand
GTGGAATTCGGGGCAATGCCACGGGCCCGAGGTCTTTCTCCAAATGACGTAGGAGCGCGTCACGCACGCGTTCGCCGTGCATCACTCGGCCACTCACCACCATCCTGCTTATCGACCCGTCAGCGGCCTGTCGCAACAGAAGTCCTACGTGTGTCACGCGTCCAATTTCATCGACGCGAACCGGAATGGCGTCGACGTAGACCAGCGGCACGTTGGCGCTGATTTCTGCCAAAGTATTGCTGTCGAGCCAACCCAGTTGGGTATCGGTGATGTCGTTCACAAGCAGTCCTCGTCGGTGCGGGTTATGACTTTGGGGGTCGGGTCGGAGCGGGTTTGACGTTGTGAATAGCGATCAATGCCTCGCTGGCGGCACGCTGCTCGGCCTGCTTTTTGGAGCGCCCGGCACCAGTGCCTACAACTACCCCATCGAGCTCGACAGTGGCCGTAAAAACTTTTTCATGATCAGGCCCATCACCCGCGACGCGATAGACCGGCGGGCCCTTGAATTTACGAACCGCTTGCTCTTGCAGACGGGTTTTGTAGTCGGAATCACCCGCGGTCAGCGCACCGGCGTCTAATCGAGGAACCACCTCACGCAGGACGAAATCACGGGCCGCTTCGATGCCCCCATCGAGATAGATCGCTCCAATTATGGCCTCAGCCGCGTCAGCCAAAATCGAATGCTTCAACCGCCCGCCACCGGTCGCTTCGCCCCGACCCAACATCAGGGCCTCACCAATACCGAGATCCAGGGCCAATTCCGTGAGCGGATCTTCACTCACCACGGCTTTTCGCAACTCGGTCAATCGACCTTCTGGCAACTCCGGGTAGTGCTCAAAAACGTAGTGGCCAACCAGCATGCCGAGCACGGCGTCGCCCAGAAATTCGAGCCGCTCATTGCTCAACGAATCGGGGCTTTCGGCGCACCACGACCGATGCGTCATGGCCCGTTCGAGCAATGCCGCATCGTGAAATTCATACCCGAGGCGGGCCGCCAGCACCTGACGGCTGGGGGCTACCAGCGCGGGAGACCTCGCCACATCAGTTCAAGCGGCCGTTGACGTAGTCCACGGCGTCGCGAACAGTCTTGAGGTCTTCAAGATCTTCATCTTCGATGCGAAAGCCCGGGACCTTGTCGCGCAAACCTTCTTCGATCGCCTCTACCAATTCGATCAACGCCAAGGAGTCGGCGTCGAGATCGTCAGAAAAGCTCTGGCCCTCGGAAATTGAATCGGCATCGATTTCCAAAATGTCAGCGAGCCGGTCGCGAATCAATTCGAAAACTTCTACTCGGGTCATTGCAGCCACGGTGTCCTCTTTCAGGTGTGGGCGAAATATAACTAATCGGCAGCGATCGCCGCGGCAATGTGTGCAACGAGTTCCCGTTGCACCATTTCGCTGGCCACTTTACAGGCGTTCACGATGGCGCGAGCCGATGACGAACCGTGGCTGATGATGCATACGCCATTGGTGCCCAGCAGCATGGCGCCACCCACAGAGTCTGGATGCAGCGTGTCGTACAAAGGCAAAAGTGATGGCAACAATACTTTGGCTGCTTCGGCGGCTTCTGGCGAGGTATTGAAGCTGTCAAGCACGCCTCCAACCACAGCCTTTAACCCGCCTTCGAGGGTTTTCAGCGCAACGTTGCCAGTGAAACCGTCGGTAACAATGACATCAGCGACATCCAGCATGAGGTCGCGGCCTTCAACATTGCCCACAAAATTCAGACCACTTGTAGCGACCAATAACTCGTGAGTTTCCTTGACGAGCGCATTGCCTTTAGACGATTCCTCGCCGATCGACAAGAGACCGACGCGGGGCGATGCCAAGCCGTAACGCGTCGCGGCGTACACAGAACCCATCACGGCAAACTGCACGAGCCATTCGGCGCTGCATTCGGCATTGGCACCGGAATCGAGCAGCACGTTGGGATAGGAACGACCCAGAACCGGGATGGGCGTGGCGATTGCCGGGCGAGAAACGCCGGCAATGCGACCCATGCGCAACAGCGCCGACGCCATCGTGGCTCCGGTGTTACCGGCCGAGACCATCGCGCTCGCTCGCCCATCGCGCACGGCCTCAGCAGCGCGCACGAGAGTGGAATCTTTTTTGCGCCGGACGCCTTGTGCCGCATCGTCATCCATTTCGATGACTTCGGTGCATTCGAGCGTGTCGAATCCTTCTACGCACTCCAGGGCGTCACGAGTGCCCACGAGCAAAAGTGGCAGACCGAAGTCGTCACGAGCAGCGCGGGCCCCGGCGAGAATTTCTTTGGGCCCTTTGTCGCCCCCGTTAATGTCGAGGGCAATAGGAAGCATTGCGGCGTGGTTAGTTCACGTCGAGTGCTTGACGGCCGTTGTACCAGCCGCATCCGCCGCACACGACGTGCGGGGTTTTGGCGGCACCGCAACGTGGGCACACGCTGCGTGACGGCTTCGCCAAACGCCAGTTAGAGGCGCGGCGACTACGTGACTTACTTTTTGATGTACGGCGCTTTGGGACAGCCATTTCCAGGATCCTGTCTGGGAGAGAAATTGCACCTGCGCGGCCGCGAAGGTGACCGGGAAAGAGTAGCGGCTAGGGCTCAGTTATTTTCAACCCATCGAGGGCATCCCATGGACTCGACACCCGATCGGGGTCACAATCACACGTCGAATCGTTGCGATTTACACCACAATTGGGGCACAACCCAGCGCAATCCTCACGACACACGGGCGCAATCGGGAGTTCCAAAAGGATAACGTCGCGCACCATAGGCTCGAGATCGATGAAGTCGATCGCCAGCGGATAGCTATCACCATCCTCGCTGCGTTTGTCGAAAATTTCATCCACGATGACGTCCATCATGTGATCTACCGGCGACAAACATCGCCGACACGTGGCCGCCCACGGCGCCGACACCGTCCCAGACACAGTGATTGAATCCGATTGCGATTCGCACATCACGACTACGGCAATGTCGGCCTCAGGAGAGATCGACGAGTCGCCGACGGCCAGACCGCCGAGATGCACGATGCGTTGGATATCGCGCTGCGTTCCCGGCCGGCGCATGAGATCGACAACCGCAACTTTAAGTGGGCCTGCGCCGGTGGCGCCAGAATCAGTCGACATCGAGGCCTAGCCGTTGTCTTGGTCGAAGAACTCGTGATCCTCGAGTTCTTCTGCAGGAGCGGCGACCGGCGACCGCTTCGGGCTGGGCTTGAGTTGCAAACGATCACGGCCGGTCTGCACCGTCTTGAGCGTCTTTTCGAGCACAATTTCGAAATTCGCCAACCGGTGATCACAGAAATCTTCGACCTCGAGGCGCATTTGGCGAGCCTCGTCGTTGGCCTTCTCCATGATTTGGCGGGCGCGAGCGTTGGCGGCCCGCACAACCTCTTGCCGCTCGACCATTTGCCCGGCGCGCACCCGAGCTTCTTCCAAAATGTCATTCGCTTCGCGTTGGGCTTTGGCGATCACGTCGTCGCGTTCCTTGAGGAGCCAACGCGCCGTGCGCAGTTCTTCTGGCAGGCGTTCAATCGCCGAGTCAATCACGGCCAGCACATCGTCCCGATTGACCATGACCGATGCCGACAAGGGCATCGGTCGAGCCTGGCTCACCGTGGCGTACAGCGCATGCAGTAACCCCTCTGTGTCGTCAGGATTGGCCTGAGGCTCGTACGCCTGGCCGTCATCGGGGTACTCATCGTCAAACTCTTCGAAACCATCGTCAAAGCTGGTCATGACTGTTCCTCCCGCTTCTCTTTTGCTCGTTGCTCGGCGTGGCGTACGGCCAACATTTTGGCCACTGGCGGTGGCACCATGGGAGACACGTCACCGCCAAATCGGGCAATGTCCCGAATGAACTTCGAGGCCAAAAACGAGTGCTCTGACGCGCTGGGCACAAACAGAGTGTCGACGCCCGACACCGCATGATTCATTTGCGCCATCTGCAACTCGGTCTCAAAATCACTCACCGCTCGCAAACCCTTGATGATGAAATCAGCCTCAACCTCTTGCGCCAAGGTGACCACGAGCGATGAAAACATGGTGATTTCCACGTTGGGCAAGTGCGCCAACGAATCGGCCATCATCGATTCACGCTCGGCCAACGTAAACAGTGGCACGCCTTTTTGAGGGTTTCTCATCGCCGCCACGACCACGCTGTCAAATAGGCGGGCTGCTGTTTCAATAATTTCCAGATGGCCGTTGTGAAGCGGGTCAAACGAACCGGGATACAAAACCCTTGTCATGGTTGGTCACCTTTGGCAAAGTCGGGATGAAGGTCTTGAGAAGCAGTAACGCCAAGAATCGTCACCACCGTAGTGCCATAGTGTTTGCATCTCACGACTTCCCACTGATTTGTGATGTCGAGTTCGCGGTCAGACTCGGCCACCAACAAGCCGTCCGCCGTAAGCACCGGCGCCACTAACTCTAGGAGCTCCGACCAGTCCGCGAATCGGTAGGGAGGGTCGGCAATAACCAGATCGACGGACCCGGGTAACGCGGTGGCTAGCCAAGCTTGCGCCGAGAGAGGCGACACTTTTGCAATGGTTGAAAATGCCGTCTGGGCAAGGTTCTTTTCGATGCATGTCCGAGCGGCGCGATCTGTCTCACACAACACTGCACTGGCCGCGCCGCGGCTCAATCCTTCGATCGCCAACGCTCCGGTACCCGCGAACAGGTCGGCTATCGCTGCGCCCGCCACCCCGTCCAGGGACTCCAATGAATTAAAAACGGCTTGTCGCACTTTGACCGGTGTGGGCCGTGTGACCTGTCCCTGCGGAGCCGACAACAAGCGTCCTTTGGCAATTCCGGCTACAACTCGCATGGGCACACGCTACCGACACCACGGGTGTCAACACCGACACGACACTGCACCTCGGCGAACCCCGAAATCGTTATCGGGCGCGCACGAGGCTGAACATGCAGGCCGTAGCCATAGGCTCAGGATATGAGCATCAGTCAAGGACTTCCCGCCGACGCGCCAGATCCCGAAATCGAATGCGTCGACTGCGGCGGCCCGGCCCGGCTCATGACCCACCCCGATGAGGATGGCCATTTCTGGCCAGGCGAAATTGTGATGTATCGATGCCGCGATTGCCTAGACGGCTGGTACATCGAGATCCCACCCGACGATCCCATCGACCGCGGTGATCGACCCGACGAATAATCGAGTTCGTCGCGACGAGGAGTTTTCTGTCATCCTGTGGGTGTCCCCCGTCAGCGCTTTGGTTGCTGGCCGCCCATGTATCCGGGAGAATTATGCCTTTCGAGGTTGGAGATCGTGTCGTTTATCCGCACCACGGCGCGGCGATCGTTGATCGTCGCGAGATGCGCAAAGCGTTCGGTCAAGAAATCGAGTACCTGGTCTTGAAGGTTGCGCACGGTGACCTCACGGTGTCCGTGCCTGCCGACAAGGCCGACGAAGTTGGCGTGCGTCCGCCTATCTCGCGTGACGAAGTAGAAGACATCATGAACGTGTTACGCAAGCGTGACGCGCGGATGCCATCAAACTGGTCGCGTCGATTCAAGAACCACGTCGAGAAGCTGAAGTCTGGCGACATCTACCAAGTCGCCGAGGTCGTTCGCAACCTATCGCTGCGCGACAAAGACAAAGGTCTCTCGAACGGTGAGAAGTCGATGCTGGTGAATGCTCGCCGTGTGCTCGTGAGCGAATTGTCGTTCTCACTCGATGAGCCAGAAGACGACGTCGAAGCTCAAATTAAGGCCGTACTCGCCGCCTAATTCCCTGCTCTGGCGCGGCTAGCTCTTGAAGAGCCAGTCGGCGTCGGCGTCGGCCACAATCAAGCGAACCTCGTTCGCCAACTCCGGGTGGTTCAACAGGCCCGGATCGCCGTCGACGATTTCGAACGCCACCTCACGAGCAGTGGCGACCCATTCGCGGTCCCGTTTCAGCGACGCCAGTTGCAGGTCATTTTGGCCCTGCTGGCGCTGTCCCAGAATCGTGCCTTCGCCTCGTAGATCCAGATCGACTTCGGCCAGCGCGAATCCGTCAGTCGAAGCTACGAGCGCTTCCAGGCGGGCTTGACCATCGGGCGTTGGCTCGCCTTCGGTCACCAGATAGCACGTCGACGCCGCCGCGCCGCGGCCCACTCGGCCCCGAAGCTGATGCAGTTGCGCAATGCCGAATCGGCCAGCGTCCAAGATCACCATTACCGACGCGTTGGGCACATCCACACCGACCTCGATGACAGTGGTGGCGACGAGAACGTCGATATCGTGACGACGAAACGCCGACATAACCGTCTCCTTGTCGGCCGGTTTCACACGGCCATGCAGAAGCCCCATCCGCAATCCGTGCAACGCTCCTGCGCCCAACTCCTCAAACGTTTCTTCCGCCGATCTCACTTCGAGCTTGTCGCTTCCTTCCACAAGGGGGCATACGACATACGCCTGATTGCCGGCCGCCACCGCAGCTTTGATAGCAGTCCACACATCGTGTTCGCCAAGAATCCCGGCGGGGTCGCCCGCCCAGAGCGTCACGATCGGCGTGCGGCCCGGCGGGAGCTCGTCGAGAACACTCACGTCCAAGTCGCCGTACACCGTCATGGCCGCGGTGCGGGGAATCGGCGTGGCCGTCATGACCAGTACATCGGGAGTAGCGCCGTGGGCACCCTTGTCACGCAACACCGCACGCTGCTCAACACCGAACCGATGTTGCTCATCAACAACCACCACGCCCAGCGATTTGAACACCACAGACTCTTGAATGAGGGCGTGGGTTCCAATCACGATGTCGACTTCTCCGTCGGCCAAGCCGGCCAAAATTCGGCGGCGTTCTGGGGCCGTCACCCGGCCGGTGAGTAGCTCAACGCGCAGGGGGCGATCGGGCCAAAGGCTGTTGTCGCTGGGCACCGTGAGATCCGCCAACAAGCTACGAATGCCGAGCGCGTGCTGTTCAGCCAACACCTCGGTGGGCGCCATGAGCGCACCCTGATGTCCACCTTGCACGGCGACTAAAAGGGTGCTGACAGCCACCACAGTTTTACCTGAACCCACGTCGCCTTGCAGGAGTCGATGCATGGGCGCTGCGCCGGCCAGATCGACATAAATTTCGCTTACCGCACGACGCTGCGCGTTGGTGAGCCGATACGGCAATGCCTCGTGGAACTTTGTCACGAGTTTGCCGGCAATGTGATGGGCCACACCGATTGAGTCGCGCTCCACCGCTCGTTTGCGTAACACCAACGCGGTCTGCAACCGCAGGAGTTCATCAAAGACGAGACGCTTACGAGCTACCTGCACAGCAGCCATTGAGTCGGGTTGATGAATTAGTCGAAACGCCGTCGATCGGTCGATCAAATCGAGTCGTTCGCGAATGGGATCGGGAAGTGGATCCAGGAATGAACCAGCCCGGGTCAAGGCCTCGGAAATAAAGACTTCGAAATCGCGCGTACCGAGTGAAACTTTGTCACTTTGGGGATAGATCGGCAGAATTTTTCCGGTTTGGCTACCAATGAGATCCACCACCGGGTTGGTCATCTGGGCTCGCCCATTAAAGCGTTCAAGCTTGCCGAAAAATACCGCATCGGTGCCTTCGGTGAGTTGACGGGCCCGCCACGGTTGATTGAAAAACGTGCACACCATTGATCCAGAGGAATCGCGCACCACGACTTTGACCAGGCTCTTGCCGTTGCGAGACTTGCTTTGCGACACGTTGCCCACTGTGCCCAATACCATTGCTTGGGTGCCCTCGGCAAGGTCTCGTATGCGTCCCTCTTTGGTGCGATCCAGGTAACGACGCGGGTAAGTCATGAGGAGATCCAACACGTTGTGAACCTCGAAGTGCTTGAGCCCTTCGAGCCGTTTCGGACCGACGCCCTTGAGAACTTCTACGGGCGTATTGCGAAGGAATTCAAGAGTGCGGCCCACAGGCCACGCAGGTTATTCCAACCCGATCCAATAGGGATACAACGGCTGTCCTCCGTGATGAGTCTCCACCACTACAGCAGGGTGATTGTCCGCCATCCATTCGGTGATGCGACGGGTGGTCGCCGCCGTCGAGCCATCACCTTCGAGCACGGTCAGAATTTCGTGGCGGGCGGTGATAAGTGTGGCCAATAGGCGACAGGTCACGTCAGCCAAGTCGGCGCCGATGGTGGTGATTCCCGTGGCGCCGATGCCGAGAAAGTCGCCCGACAAGATCGGCCCGGCATCACTCGGCGCGTCACGAACAGCTGTTGTCACTTCCCCGACCACGGTTGCAGATGCCGCGTCGGTGAGCGCCTCAACATTCGACGCCAAGTCCGAATCAGGGTCATACGCCACCAACGCAGCAATACCTTCCACCACCGCACGAGTCGGTATCACCGCCACGGTTTTGGTGGTCAGTGCAATTACCTGGCGAGCCACCGGAACAATGTTTTTGTTGTTCGGCAGAATCACCACGAAATCTGACGCGACAGCCTCGACCGCATCGAGCAGGTCTTGGGTCGACGGATTCATCGACTGCCCACCAGACACCACGGCTTGCGCGCCCATCGATCGCAACAGTCGACCAATTCCGGCCCCGGCTCCCACGGCCACCACCGCGCATATAACCGGTGTCGTCGGAATCTCTAGGGGCTCCGGCGTCTGCTCCGCTACCCATCGTTCTTCGGCATGGAGGTCGGAAACTTGCTCAAGCAAATCGGTGACCCGAATTTTACGAGGGCGGCCAATGTCGACCGCAGCATCAATAGTGGCGCCGATGTCATCGGTATGGATGTGGCAATTCCACATGCCGTCGCCCCCGACCACCACGATCGAGTCACCCAATGCGGCCCACACTTCTTTAAACGCTGGCACCGCTACATCGGGTGCTTCAAGAAAATACATCACCTCATAACGAAGCTCCTCAACGCCAGAGTCGCTCCGCACACGGTCATGGAAATCATCTATGACCACCGCCTGATCTTGCTCGTCGGGCTCAGAAATGGGCGACCCGACAAGCACACGAGCGAGCGACTCCAGTAGCAATACGAAACCCCGACCCCCAGCATCCACGACCCCAGCGGCCTTGAGAATCGGCAGTTGCTCTGGAGTAAAAGCCAATGCCTTGTTGGCCGCTTCGACAATGAGCGGCACGACAACATCAAAGGTGGTCGCACCGTTTGCCAGCGCGGCTTGCGCCCCATCGGCCGCCCCGCGAGCAACTGACAAAATGGTGCCCTCAACCGGTCGCATAACTGCGGCATCGGCCGCCACGGACGCCGCCCGCAACGACGCCACCAATGTCGCTGCGTCGACGCTCGCGGCGTCGTTCCATGTCTTGACCAGTCCCCGCAAGATCTGGCTCAGGATGACGCCAGAATTGCCGCGAGCACCCATCAATGAACCTTGGGACACTGCGGCGCAGATCGTGGAAAACTCAGCATTCACGTCCTCGATCTTGTCGAGGTCCTTCACTACTGACTCCAACGTGAGCGCCATGTTCGTGCCCGTATCACCATCGGGCACGGGGTACACATTGAGGCGATTGAGGGCTGCTTGATGAAGACGAAGAGCATCTCGGTACAGCACCATGAAGGCGCGCAGCTCAGAGGCCCCGAGGGCTGAGGGATACGTCACGACGCCCAGAGTACCGAAGTCGACGGGCGACGTCGGAAAAATGGCACTCAATGGCGCCTGCTCAAATTGATCGCCCCGTCGCATGACGGGCAGCGAAGCCCGTCGAAGCCTGCAGAGCAATTCGTCTCCGGTTGGGCGATCCGTTAATACCTTGCTACGCTTGCACGCTGTCCCCAACAAGTGTGATGTGGTTGGGTCCCCTCGAAAGGTGCAATTGTGGCTGCAGTATGTGAAATTTGTGGAAAGAAGCCGTCGTTTGGCATGGCCGTGAGCCATTCACACCGTCGTACCAAGCGCCGCTGGAATCCCAATATCCAAAATATCCGCGCCATTGTTGGCAAAGGCACACCCAAGCGACTCAACGTGTGCACCGGCTGTATCAAATCGGGCAAAGTACAAAAGGCCGGCACCCCGGCTCCTCGGTCCTAAAGCGGCCGCACCATGCAAGGCGTCGTCAAGAGTTACGACCCCGGCACCCGCGCAGGGATCATTATGCGCGATACCGATCTGTCTGAGCACGAGCTAGCGGTTGACGCGCTCGACGGCTCGATTTTTCGGATGTTACGCCAAGGCCAGCGAGTTCAGTTCGTCCTGAACGACCACGGCTTGGCCACCCAACTTCGCTTGGGGAGCGAAGTTGACCTGGGGACCCCTGGGTTCCCGAATAGCAATACCAGAGGAATTTCCGCAAGCTAGCTGCCGTACTTTTCCATCCCCTTTGCTCGACCACGCCGGGCACGACAATTTCATGAGGTGCACATATGAGTGCTTCGACGTCCAATGCCAAGCTGCAGGCCTGGGTTGACTCCTGGGCCAAAACGTTTGGTGCCAAAGACGTGTATTGGTGCGACGGCAGCCAAGCCGAATACGACCGCCTCTGCGGCGACCTCGTAACGGCCGGCACGTTTACCAAGCTCGACGACGTGAAGCGGCCCAACAGCTATTGGGCGCATTCCGATCCGGGCGACGTCGCCCGTGTCGAAGACCGCACCTACATCTCATCGATTGATCCCGCCGACGCGGGACCGAACAACAACTGGCGTGAGCCGTCGGAAATTCGCGGCGTGCTGAGCGGCTTGTACGCCGGCGCCATGGCCGGGCGCACGATGTATGTGGTGCCGTTTTCGATGGGCCCACTCGGTAGCCCGATCGCCCACATCGGCGTGCAACTTACCGACAGCGCCTACGTAGCGGTCAGCATGCGCATCATGACCCGCATGGGCCAAGGCGCGCTCGACGTGCTCGGTAACGATGATTGGGTGCAGTGCCTACACTCCGTGGGCGCTCCGCTTGCCCCCGGGCAGGTGGATGTGGCGTGGCCGTGCAACCCCGACAACAAATACATCGTGCACTTCCCAGAATCACGCGAAATTTGGAGCTACGGCTCCGGCTATGGCGGCAACGCGCTACTGGGCAAAAAGTGTTTCGCTTTGCGAATTGCCTCGGTGATGGCGCGTGACGACGGCTGGCTGGCCGAACATATGCTGATTCTTAAGCTCACGTCACCCACCAAGGTCGTCAAATACGTAGCTGGCGCATTCCCTTCTGCGTGCGGAAAGACGAACCTGGCCATGTTGGTGCCAACTGTGCCGGGCTGGGATGTCCAGACTGTCGGCGATGACATTTGCTGGATGAAATTCGGATCTGACGGTCAGCTCTATGCCATCAATCCAGAAGCGGGCTTTTTTGGTGTAGCCCCAGGCACCGGCGATGATACAAACCCGAACGCCATGGCCACTCTTTATGGCAACGCGATCTTCACGAATACTGCGATGACTCCCGCTGGAGATGTGTGGTGGGAAGGCATGACGCCCGACAAACCTGCCCGCGCCATTGATTGGAAAGGCAACGCGTGGACGCCCGAATCCGACACCCCCGCCGCCCATCCCAATGCTCGCTTTACCGTGGCCGCGTCACAGTGCCCAGCCATTGCGCCAGAGTGGCAAGACCCCAAGGGCGTGCCCATTTCGGCCATCCTGTTTGGTGGTCGGCGGCGCACAACGGTACCCTTGGTCAACGAAGCCTTCGATTGGGAACACGGGGTCTTTCTGGGCTCGATCATGGCATCGGAAACGACAGCAGCAGCCGCCGGCGCCGTAGGAAATTTGCGGTTTGACCCCATGGCCATGTTGCCGTTTTGCGGATATGACATGGGCTCGTACTTTGCCCATTGGCTTAAAATTGGCGCCAAGGCCGACGCCGAGAAGCTCCCGAAAATTTTCTTTGTGAACTGGTTCCGACGCGACGATTCTGGCCGATTCTTGTGGCCAGGGTATGGCGAAAATTCCCGGGTGCTCAAGTGGGCGTTCGAGCGCGTTACTGGTCAAGCAGATGCGGTGGAAACGCCCATTGGTTTGCTCCCAAGTGTTGGATCACTCGACACCAACGGCCTCGACGTATCTGACGCAGACATGGCCGAATTGCTGCGGGTCGACGGCCCCGGGTGGCGCGACGCCGTCGAGCAAATCGAACAGCACTTTGCCCAATTTGGCGACCGGTTTCCCACCGAGCTTCACAACCAGCTGACGACTCTACAGAACCGTCTCGCCGGTGTCTAGCACCGAAGTATTCAACTGTACGTACCTCACTGATGGCGGCCAACCGGCCGCCATCGTGCATGACGCTCTCCTGGGGTTTATTGGCCTCGCCCAAAGAACACTCGATCTCGCCATTTATGACGCTCACTTTCGCGACGACCTCGGCGACAGCGTCGTGGCCGCGCTGGATGCTGCCGAGGCGCGTGGCGTTGCCGTCAGGGCCGTGTACAACCAAATGCACGGCGATGCCGAAAAACCAGTGAGCGGCGACCCACCATCGGGGCCGTCAATCCTTCAGCGGCTGGCCGCGGCGGTGCCATCTCAGTCCATTCCTGGTGAACCGGACCTCATGCATCACAAGTACATCGTGCGCGACGGCGCCACCGTATGGACTGGCTCCACCAACTGGACCTCCGACGCGTGGACGCGAATGGAAAACATGGTGATTACCGTCGACAGTGCCGACTTGGCCGCCGCGTACACCCAAGATTTTGAACAATTGTGGACGAAAAAACACGTCGACCGTACCGGCACTTTTGACGATGCCGCGGAGTCAATTCTCTACAAGGGTTCGCCAATGAGTATCCGCGCCATCTTCTCGCCGGGCCGCGGCCGAGCGATTTCGAGCACCATTGCCAAGCACATCGCCGCGGCAGATCGCCGAATTCGCATCTGCTCACCAGTGCTCACGTCTGCCAAAATTCTGGGGGCACTGAGTGAACGCGTCGACGAGGTAGGCCTCGATGCCAAGCTGGTCGTGGACGGGCCCCAAATGGCTCAGGCGTGCCGCCAATGGGGCGATGACCCTCGCACAGCCTGGAAGGTGCCTATGTACCGCCACGTCGAATCCTCAGGGTTTTTGGTCGCCAAGGCCTCGACACCGTGGCGGCCAGGAGACGGCTTGCATGACTTCATGCATGCCAAAGTTGTTGTGTGCGACGACATCGTGGTGACTGGGTCCTACAACTGCTCCCGATCCGGCGAACGCAACGCCGAAAATGTGCTCGAGATCGTGTCGCAAACCTTCGCTGACGAGTGCGCAGCGTTTATCGACCAGGTCCATAATCGTTACAGCCAGCAGGGGCACAAACACTAGGGTTCAGCACGTGAAAGTAACCGTGTACATGCTCATCCAAACCGACGTCAACATGGCTGGCCCCGTCGCCGCCGCCGCCCGCGAACTGCCGGGCGTATTGACCGCCGACGATGTCACGGGCCCATACGACGTCATTGTCAAGGCCGAAGCACCCAGCTTGGACGACCTGGGAAAAATGGTCATTGGCAAGGTGCAGCAGATTCCTGGTATCACTCGCACGCTCACATGCCCGGTGATTTCGTACTAGACCGGGCCGATCGGCGCTGCCTAGACCCGGCCGATCCGCGCTGCCTAGACCGGGCCGATCGGCGCTGCGCCCAGTCGGCGGTCCCCTCACTCAACGGGGCGTCTACTTTTTGTGGACGACGAGCATCGCTCGAATAGCAAGGCCCATAAGAAAAAGACCGCCCAGCCCGTACAGCAAAAACAGCTTGTGCTTCAGTTGTAGTCGGTAGGAGTACAAGACCGCAACGGTGATCAACATCACAAACGCGTAAAACATGTGAAATTCACTCACTTTAATGCCGTAGCTGTTGATCGACGTGACGCCGAGCATCACCTGACCAAAAATGGCCACTTCCGCAATTGTGATAAACCACCACAACGCTTTGACGCGAAACCGCGGCCATTTGTGGGCGCACAACGCCCACACCCCCGCCAGTCCGTTGCCAACTATGACAAACCAGGCCCATTTCCGGTGGAATTCGACCAGTGGCTGCCCAGCAGCAAACAGGTTCAGATCTACGCCTCTGCGGATTGCGCCGCGAAGTAAGCGGCGGCCATTTCGGCCTGCGCTTGCGCCTCATCGATTGCCTGTTGGCTTAATTCGACGAGGTCTTGAATTTCGCCATCATCGAAGCCGGCCAAATTGCGGAACTTGCGAGCCAGATGAATGGGCGACTCTGCTTCTTCTGAACGGAAGCCGCCGAAGCTGAAGAGCTTGTCGACGGTGCGTTGGAACTCAAGCGCCTTCTCACGGCGCTCTGGATCCTTCGCAGTGACCTTCCGAAGCCAATCGGAGCCCATCTTCACGTGCGTCACTTCGTCGGCCAGCATCCAGTCTTCGCAGAAGTACAACACGGGATCACCGAATGCGCCACCAACGTCGCGCATGGTGTTGAACACATCGATGGCCAAGCCCTCGAGAGCTCGGTTGACGCCGGCCAACCGAAGTACGGGGTCATTTGAGCAGGCGGCTTCGAAGAGGAAGGTCTGCTCGGTGTACTCCCCAATACCGGTACCCATGTGATCACTCAGCTTGATGGAGATCTCACAGTGACGAGCCTCATCCCAACATTGGCGGGCCATGTCCAGCTTGAGTTCGAAGGGAGCCTCCACGCCGGTTTCGAAATCCCAGCAGGTGCGGCCAGCGCCTTCGAGCGCCTGAATCTCGCCCACAAAAATGCCGTGCATCAAATTCCGGGCCGCGTCGGCCGCGTCGGGGCTGCGGGGGTCGAGGTTATTGAGGCGTCCCTCTTTACGTTCCTCGTTGAGCGCCATCTGGCGGGGGTCGAGAATTTGGTCTTCGACTTTGGAGCGAATGAACCGAGCATCTCGGGCCAACTCTGAGGGCATCATGTGACGCTTCATGGCAACTCCCTTTGACGAGCTCACCCCCGGCGAGCTTGTTGAATTTGAACAGTGTTCGGGATGATAGCGAAATTCACCGCAGACTCGCGACGCAGCGCCTATGTTTTTACCGAACGCCGATCACAGATCCTGCCAGGGTCACATCAGTGTAAGCCGTTCGGCCGCCGCGTCGGACTCTACCGCTGCCGAGAGATCTCGCCCATATGGTACTCAACATCCCGCTGGAAGTGCCGCCGATCTACAAGTCAGCGGCCAAGCGTTACGAGGGTGACGAGGCCGGCGAGCACGACGCATGACGCAATAATTCGCTGGCGCGCCGCAGGCTCTTTGAGCACTTTCCAACCAATGAACGCCGCAAGTACCACTGACGATTCGCGCAACGCCGCTACGTACCCCACCGACGCCTTACGGACCGCCACGAGAACGAGCCCATA
>JAYWAI010000156.1:0-38640 GCA_043782545.1 Acidimicrobiia bacterium | reverse complement strand
TCTCGCCGTTTGCGGATTGGGCGATGGTGGTGCCCAGGTTCCGCACATGGCCCTTGAGGATCGCTACTGCATCGATCTGCTTCTGTAATTGGGCCACCAAGCTGGCTTGCAATGCCGAGTATTCATAGCCCGCAACGGCCGGGGCCGTGGCGGTAACGTCGGTGGGCACGAGCGCACCGGCCACGGCTGAAGTCGAAGAGTTGACGCCGAGGTCACCGCTATTGGCTACCGCAGAAGCACAGTCGGCAAACCCAGCCGCGGCGGCCTTTGTACCGAAGGAATCCACGCCTGTTTGGTAGGCCGCCATCGACGCGTCAAGCACGGTTTGGTCTTGCGATTTTGCCGCAGCCAAAGCCGCCTTCAACGAGGCGTTCGACGTCTTGAGATCTGAAACCAAGTCGGCAATTGTGGCCTTGTCGGCTGCCGGCGCCACCAGGGCCTCGATGTCACTTTGACCTTTGGTGGAAGGGGCTAAGAATTTCGGAATGGCGACTTCTGCTTCAGCAAACGAAGTCGGGGCAGTGACCTTGTCCATCTCGGTCTTTACGTCCCGGCAAATCCCGTTGACCTTGATGGCCAATTCATCGTGGCTGAGCGCGGCCAGCGTGGTCGTGGTGGCCTGTGTGGTGGTAGTTGCCACCGTTGTTGTAGTGGCCGAAGCAGCCTTTGCTGAGCTACTACAACCCGACGCCACGACGAGAGCGGCCAGCGAGGTTGCTGCCAGCGTCAAACAAGTTCGGCTTGGTCGATTCATGATGTTCTCCAGAACGGTCTACGCGCCGACCCGTCGCCGGCACCACATCACTATCGACCAGAAAAATCCAAAAGTAATGAGTAACTGTTACTCATGATGAGACACGCGTCGGTGTCGTTTACTGATGACATGAACGAAGCTGATGATTCGACGCCAACGTCAACTAGCCGGACGAACGCTGCTCGCCGATTCGCTCTGCTCATTGGGCAACGGCCCATAACTCGCGAGCTACGTGACGCCGATGCGGCTCCCGAGCTCGTCGCGCCCGACCACACCGAGCTTGGTGTAGATCCGCTGCAAATGATTATCGACCGTCCGAGCGGACAGAAAAAGTTCCGCAGCAATCGATTTACTTGATGCTCCACTGGCCGCTCGTAGCGCGATTTCTCGCTCTCTAGCAGTCAATGGCGTGTGGGCGTCCAGCACGAGCGCATCGGAGCTCATCGCCCCTTCTGTGAGGGCCAACCACGGTGCCGTGGCATTGGTACTCGCGGTTGCTCGTCGCTGGTCCCCGGCTTTGCGGTGCATGTCAGCGGCTTTCGACGACGCCTCAGCAGCGTTGAGCCATGACTCGCACTGCGCCCATAACTCAGCGGCGCGATCCAGCATGACGCCGTCTTTTTTCGCCAGTCCTGTCGCGGTGTGAGATGCCGCAGCAATCATGCGACCTTGCGATAGAGCCGCCAACTCGGCCAGCCGTTGGGCCCGATCCGCAGTAGCGACAATGCGCTGCGCTTCGAGGAGTAACAAACCTTCGAGTTGGTAGCAGCCTCGATTGTGGACCTGGTCG
Organism: Acidimicrobiia bacterium; assembly: GCA_043782545.1. GTDB lineage: Bacteria > Actinomycetota > Acidimicrobiia > Acidimicrobiales > JBBRKR01 > JBBRKR01. The sequence goes on along the minus strand of JAYWAI010000156.1, from coordinate 37,096 downwards.
ATCACGTGACCGAGATACTCGAGGGCACTGTCGTGTCGACCCATAGCTCGATGAATCCACAGTCGCGCCAGGATCAGCTCAGGTTCGCCAATGAACCAGCTCACCCCACCTTGCTCCTCGATTGCCTTGAGCAGTTCCCTGGCTCGTTCTATGTCGCCTCTCAAAGCATGCGCCGCAGAGCATGCGGCCAAGGCCCAACGCCCATGGCCAGTCGATTTCAACTCGCCAGAGTGTTGCAAAGCTTGCTCGCTCCAGGTGATCGCCGTCGCCGCTCGACCTTGCCGCAACGCGATTCTGGCTTTCAGAATCGCTCCGCCAGACTTCGACAGGTTGCGATCATTTTCAACGCCAAAGTTGTAGAGCCACTCAGCGTCGCGCCACGCATCGGCACACCGTCCATCTTCGAGCAGGCCGTTGATGCGGTACAGGAAATGGCTCGCGGGGTGATACGCCATGGACACGTCGCCGAAGGCAAGGTGGTCGTGTAAACCCTTGTCGGCCGCTCTGAGCCCATCGACACATCGCCCCACAGCCAACAATGACGCCGCCATTGCGAGCGACCGCATCACTACCAAAGACGGCGAATCAAACTCTTCCGAGGTTTCCTCCAAGATCGCCAGCGCGTCAACGGGGTAGCCGGAATCGGCTAGGAGCACTGCCTTGAGCAACGCCGCGTCGACCAACAATTCTGGAGACACACCGAGCGCATCTCGCTGAATCGAATCGAAGAGTTCGACCGCACGAACTGTGTTGCCATCGCATTCCGCTACCCCAGCGGCCATGCTGAGCCGTATTCGCACCCGCGCGTCAGCCGACCCACACGAGCTCAACGCAGCAATCAAAATTGGTTCGGCGGCTCGATAGTTTCCTGTCCGGGCCAGCGTGGCGCCCAGCACAAATTGAAATTGCCAGAGGCGTAGATCTCCCGGTTCAAGTTGAGCAATTCCCGCTCGACTCAGTCTCTCGGCCAAACGATCATCGGCTGAATAGTGAGCGCCGAGACAAGCACGTACGAGCACATCGGGATCTGCCCTGCCCGTGGCCTCAAGTTCCCAGCTCGCCACGCGGATCGCATCGCTGGCACGGCGAGCACCGGCCTTTCGCACCAAAACAGTCAGTGCCTTAACATCAGCTCGGCGACGCAGTGTCCAAGCACTACCGGCGAGTGATTCGGCATACAAGGGGTGCGTCATTCGTACGTCGAGTCGCTGGTGATCTTGCTGCACCATGATCAGGCCGCGTTGTTCGAGCGTCGCCAATACATCGAGCGAAAATATTTCTTGTATGAATTCAGCGCCGATCGGCTCCGTGAGGGCAATCAGGTCGAGCACCCGTCGCTGTTCGGCATCGAGGCCAACCAAACGAGACTCCACGAGGTCACGCAAACGAGGCGTGTGACCGAGGGAACCGTTCACGGCCCATTCGCCATTCGACGAACGAGTCAGTGCGCCGGATTCCCGAGCGCCCAGCGCAAGCTCTCGAGCGAATAGCGCATTGCCCCGCGCGGCCTTCACGATCGCCCGTGCCGTGTCGCTGCCCAACGGGCCCGACAGGTGAAACTCAGCAAGCTCCACGATGTGGTTGTCGGCCAGGTCGCCGACGTCGATGCGGCGCACCAATTGGTCTTTCCACATGGATGAAATTGCCAGCGGAAACTCCTCACCCACCCGGAGCGTGAATACCACGAAGGCCGAGTCAGTCGCGGCGAGTTGGTGAATGAGATGGGCCGAAGCAGCGTCAAGATGGTGGGCATCGTCCACGACGAGCATGAGCGGTCGACCCTGGGCCCGGCTCGTTAAGCCGGATTGCACCAACGACAACATGTGTGCCGGCTGCAAGTCGCTGTGCAATCCATCAAGCGGATCAGCCGCGGCGGTGCGCGGGGGCAACAAATGACTCAAGGCTCCGAGAGTTATTTGCTTGGCCGCAGGTGTCGCAACAGCCTGGACAACCGCGAAGCCAGCGCGTTCGCCGAGCGCCATGCACTCAAAAGCAAGGCGGGATTTCCCCAATCCAGCGGCACCCACGAGAGCCACACCGTGCGCTACGGGGTCGGCTATTGCCAACGCAATCTGCCCAAGTTCCGCGCTACGACCAATGAGGGTCGATTCGCTGGCAGTCGACGACGGCACGTGCGGTTGCTCCACGGCCCCTCAAGATAGGCGAGGGGAGCGAGACCTATGGGTCAGGAAAAGCTTTGGCCGCAGCCGCACGTCTTAGTGGCGCTGGGGTTGTTGATGTTGAAGCCGCCGCCTTGCAAAGCGTCTTTGTAGTCGAGCGTGGCGCCCGTCAAAAGGGCTGCGCTCGCTGGATCAACGATCACGCGCACATCGCCATACGTGGTCGCAATGTCGTCAGCGGCCACGTCGGAATCGAAGAACATTTCGTAGCTGTAACCAGAGCATCCGCCGGGGCGAACGGCAACGCGGAGCGCCAATGACATGTCGCCTTCGGCTTTAACGAGCTCGGCGACCTTGTTGGCGGCTGGTTCTGTGAGGGTGATCATGGGGCACTCCTTCAAGGGGCGTTAACGCGCAAATTTCTGTTGCTGGCAGGATACATGGATTTGCCCGGTAATCTCACTACGTGCCAAAAGGATTGCCTACACCAGATGACGTCATCAACATGCTGCGCGGGGTCATTGACCCTGAGCTTGGCAGTAACCTGGTCGACCTCGGAATGGTCACCGGCACGCCCATTGTGCATCCCACCGGCGACATCGAAATCACCGTGACCCTCACCATTGCTGGTTGCCCGCTTCGTGGCCAGATCCAGAAGGACATTCGCAGCCGGCTGGAGCCCTACAGCGGCGTGGGCAAAGTGAAAATTCACTGGGGCGAGATGACCGCCGAACAACGCTCAGAGGTCATGAGCAAGGCGCGCTGGAATGCCGCCCAAAATGCCGCCGACACCCAGGTGCCCGCGTCGACCAAAATCATCGCGATCGCGTCGGGCAAAGGTGGTGTGGGCAAGAGTTCAGTCACCGTCAACTTGGCTGCTGCGCTGGCCGCGCAGGGTCGCACGATTGGCGTTTTGGACGCCGATATTTGGGGCTTCTCTGTGCCCCGCTTGCTTGGATTGAGCGACCGGCTCGAAGCCCTCGCCGACCCTTCAGAACCCGCAGGTTCCAAGCCGAAAATTATTCCAAATGAGCGGCGAGTGGGTAGCGGCTTGTTGAAAGTCGTATCAACCGGCTTCCTGGTTGACGAAGAAACTGCGCTCATGTGGCGCGGCCTCATGCTCGCCAAAGCTGTCGAGCAATTCCTCCACGATGTTCGGTGGGGCGAAATGGATTACCTCTTGATCGATATGCCCCCTGGCACTGGCGACGTGCAGATGGGCCTAGCCCGCATGTTGCCGCGCACCGAAATGATCATCGTCACGACACCTGCAGTAGCCGCCCAAAAGGTGGCAGTGCGTGCCGCCGACATGGCGAGGCGGTCGTTCCTGCGCATTGCCGGCGTGATCGAGAATATGAGCGCATTCACATGCGACCACGGCGAAACGTACGCCCTTTTTGGTACCGGTGGCGGCCAGGCTCTCGCCGACGAAATCGGCGTGCCCTTGCTTGGCCAAGTGCCGCTCGAGCCCGCAGTGGCGGCCGGCGGCGACTCCGGCGAACCCGTATCGTTAGCAGGCGATGGGCCGGCGGCCAAGGTGTTTCGCCAAATTGCCCAACTCATCGTGAGCGAGGCCGTGCCTCCCGCGCAAATGTCGATCTGCACGAATCGCATGGATCTCCCGGAATCTGCGCCCATTTCGTTGGGCCGCAAACCAGTATCGCTGTAGGCCGACGCGCCGAGTTAGCCCTTCACAGCTCCAGCCAAAAGACCGCGCACAAAAAACCGCTGCAAGCTAAAGAACACCACGAGCGGCACCGCCATGGCCACAAACGCGCCAGCAGTCAACAAGTGCCAATCTTGACCGCGTGTCCCTGCCAGCTCCACGAGTTTGCCAATGATCGGAAGATTTTTCGAACCACCGAAAAGCCTGCCGATGAGAAGGTCGTTCCAGACCCACATAAATTGGAATATCGCCAATGAAGCAATCGCCGGAATCGACAGCGGCAGTACGAGTTTGCGAAATACCGTAAGGTGGCCAGCACCGTCGACACGAGCTGCCTCAATGAGCTCGGACGGCAGTGCCGAGATGAAGTTCCGCAATATGAAAATGGCGAACGGCATACCGAAGAACGTGTGCGCCATCCACACCAACACGATCGAGTCTTGCAAACCCAGCGCGGGAATAATCGGGATCGAACCAATGTGAGCCCCATGCGTGTTGAGTTGCAACACGGGGATGAGGGCCATTTGCAATGGTACGGCGAGGAGGCAAATAACCCCGATATACAACCAATCGCGTCCTTTGAAGCGCATCCAACTAAACGCGTATGCAGCCAATGCGGCAATCGAAATTGGAATCACCGTGCTGGGAATAGCAATCTTAAAGGAGTTCAAAAAATAGTGGCCCAGACCGTCGCCTGAACCGGCCGCTGAATTCCACACCTTGCTGTAGTTACTCAGGGTGAACTTCGGTCGCAGAAAAGCCGTCCACCAACCCGTCGTCTTCACTTCTTTCTCCGGTCGCACCGACGACACGAGCAAGCCAAACGTCGGAATGGTCCAAAAGAACACCAAAACGCAAACGACGACTTTGCCGGTCTTGCTCGACAACGCCACGCTGACCGAACGCCCAACGGGCTCAGTTGTTAGCTCCACAGTTTCAATCATGCGCCGATCATCTCCTCAGCTCGTCGTTGGGCTCGACGATTGAACACCACGATGGGAATAACTAACACAAACATCACTACCGCAAGCGCAGAGCCATTACCGTCACGATTCTGCGTAAAGAAAACATCGAAAAACTCGTTGGCGATGGTGCTGGTGTGAAAGCGACCACCCGTTGTCGCGGCCACGATGTCGTACGCCTTGAGCCCCGCGATTGTTGTCGTCGTCGCCACCGTCACGATTGTCGCCCGAATGTACGGCAACGTCACTTTGTAAAATGCTTGTGAGTTGGTAGCGCCATCGATCTTGGCCGCCTCAATGAGTGAATCCGGCACACCCTTAATCGCCGCCGAAAACACGACAGTGGCAAACCCCGTCGACACCCAAATAAAAATGACGATCAAGAGCAAAGTATTGAAGTGAAAATTCACGCCACCGAACTCTTGATTGAGGAGCCAGTTGCGTGTGCCGTTGCCGCCCATGTTGGCTGGCAGCCCCGGGATGACCTTGGTGACCTGATTGAGCAAGCCAACATTGCTCGGCGCCACCGCGTAAACGAACTTCCAAATGATGCCAGCGCCCGCCAACGAAATCGCACCCGGAATGAAGATCACTGAGCGCATGGCTCGCTCGCCTCGCATGCCGTCGGTGTAGCGAGCTACAGCAAGTCCCGTGATAGTGGTCACGAGAGTGCCCAGCACCACCCATGTCATGCTGTTAAATACGACCTCGCGCGAACCTTTGGTTTGATAGATGTCGACGTACTGCCCAAACCAAGCAAATTTGGGTTTGTCCTGGTCGGTAAACATACTGGCCCAGATCGTCTTGATCGCCGGTACGAATAAACCCACCACGAGGCAAAGTATTGCGGGGAACAGAAAAGAGACGACTCTGCCGCCTTCTCGAGCTCGGCGGGGCAACAAGTGCGCCAACCCGTACAACAACACGACAAACGCCCCGAGCGCCGCTACGGCGACCAGCATCGAAACGAGTGCGGAAAACAGTTCCCCCATGTGATCCCCCAACAACGGTAAATCGGCGGCTCAAGCTCAACCGATCACTAACTCTACGAACAGCGACTCGCCCGGACAACCATTTGGTCATCCGGGCGAGTTGCAACACTTCCTATCTGCAAATTGGCTAGGCCTTTGGCCAAGTCTTTTCGATGTTTCCGAGCATGTCAGAGGTGCTGCCACCAATGACCCACGCCGTTGCTTCTTTCCAGAACGTGCCGGTGCCCACGGCCCCTGGCATCAAGTCCGATCCATCGAAACGTACAACTTCGGCGCTCTTGAGGAGCTCACCAAACGACTTCACGAGTGGGTCTGAGTAGTTGGCTAGATCGAAGTTCTTCAACGGTGAAAGACCATGATCGCCAGCTGCAAGACGGGCGTTGTCGAAGTCTGACGATGCCATGTAGCGCAATGCATCGACAGCTTCTGGCTTGTCGGGGTGACCAAGTGAGTAGACGTCGCCGGCGACCAGCATGACCTTCTTGTCACCAGCCTTCAGCGTGGGCAGGTAGAAGAAGCTGACCTGACCGGCTTCACCAAATGTCGTGCCCTTGGGGAACATCGAGGAGTAGAAGCTGGCCTGGCGATGCATGAAGCACTTCTTGGACAAGATGGGCAAGCCGCCCTCTTTGAAGCTCGTCGTGGCAATGGCCTTGACGGCGTCATCGCCACCGAAATACTTGGGATTTTTGAGGAACGAGGCCACTTGATCAGCCACGGCAACAACCTTGGGATCGTTGAACGGGATCTTGTGGGATACCCATTGGTCATAGACATCGCCACCGTTGACACGAAGCATGAAATCTTCGAACCAGTCGGTCACGGCCCAGCCAGTTGCGGTACCCGACTCGATACCCGCACACCACGGAATCGCACCGTCGGCGACAATCTTGTCTGACAGCGCCTTGAGCTCATCGATCGTTGTAGGAATGGTGTAACCCTTGGCCTTGAAGTCAGCCGGGCTATACCACACCAACGATTTCACGTTGGCTGATTCGGGGATGGCATATGCCTTGCCGTCGAGCGAACCAAGGACATCCCAACCTGCGGCGTAATCCGTGGTCAACTTCTTGCCCAGATCTGCAGGCAGTTCCTTGAGCTTGCCCTTGGCGGCCAGGCTCTTCATGAGGCCGGGCTGCGGGAAGTCAATAAGATCTGGGTAGTTGCCGCCGTCGATGCGGACTTTAATGTCGCTCTCAAATTGGTCGGTACCGTTCCAGTTGATCTTCGCACCGGTGCACTTTTCGAACGGCACAAACGCGGCGATCGTGGGCTTGACATCGTCGCCACGCCCAGGGGACATGATTTCGATTGTCTTGCCGGCGTACTGCTGTGTGCATTTGATTTGGCCATCGGCCGTCGCGGCACCACCTGCGCTTGCAGTTGTCGTCGCATCGCCAGCCTTCGCCGTCGTCGTGGTGTCACCGGCCTTCGCCGTGGTCGTAGGCGCATTTGCCTTCGTAGTTGAACTGCAACCGACGGCGACCAGTGCGGTCAGCGCCAAGGCAGCAGCCACTCTTACTTTGTATTTCATGTATCCCCCTGAAGTCTGTTGCTCAGCCAGTTGCTGAGCGGGTGTTTTTTCGCTACTGGAAACGCCACGTTTGGAAACATCGTGGAATTTCGTGGAAATTACTGGCCGAACATTACCACGAGGTTTCGACTATGGGAAGATCTCTTCAAAGAAATTTGAGAAACTCCTTCCACGGAGTTTTGAGCCTTATGGGGGACTACATGGCCAATATCACGCTGCAGAACATCGACAAGGTGTACGACAACGGCTTTCGAGCCGTAGATCAGCTGTCGCTCGAAATTCAGGACGGCGAGTTCCTTGTGCTCGTCGGCCCGTCAGGATGTGGCAAATCAACGGCTTTGCGCATGATCGCCGGGTTGGAAGCGATCTCGAGCGGCGATCTCTTGATCGGCGACCTACGGGTCAACGACCTTGAGCCCAAAGATCGTGACATCGCCATGGTGTTTCAGTCCTATGCGCTGTACCCACATCTCTCGGTTCGCGACAACATTGCCTTCCCCCTCAAGTTGCGCAAACTCCCCAAAGACGAGATCAAACGACGGGTGGACGAAGCCGCTCGGATTTTGGAACTTACCGACAATCTCGATCGCAAACCCGGACGTTTGTCGGGCGGCCAACGCCAGCGAGTCGCCATGGGTCGCGCCATCGTGCGCCAGCCCCAGGCGTTTCTCATGGACGAACCGCTGTCGAACCTCGACGCGAAACTCCGAGTACAAATGCGCGCAGAAATTTCCCGACTGCAGCACACTCTCAATGTCACCACTGTGTACGTGACTCACGATCAAATTGAAGCAATGACCATGGGCGACCGCGTCGCGGTGATGTCAAAAGGTGTCCTCCAGCAGATCGACACACCGGAAGAGTTGTACAACAATCCTCAGAACACGTTCGTTGCCGCGTTCATTGGCTCGCCGCAAATGAACTTGCTATCCGGCGCGTTATCGATTGCAAACGGCATGGCAACAGTCACTCTCGGCGGTGTCACATTGACGCTGCCGCCTCGCTACCTCGCTGAACACCGCGACCTTGCTGGTTTCATTGGCAAAGAAGTCGTGGTTGGCGTCCGCCCTGAGCATCTCACCGAGTGCGCTGATGGCGACCTCAATTCGATCAATGGCGAAGTTGATATCCGAGAAAGCCTCGGATCGGAAGTAATTGTGTACGTCAAGGTTCAAGCCAAGCAAGTACACATGTCCAATACCGAAAATACTTCAGCCGACGGGGCAATCGTGGCAAAGCTCGGCCCATCGACGAAGTTGCGCCCCGGACAATCGGCAACTTTGGCTATCAACGTCGACAACCTTCATCTCTTCGATGCTGAGTCGGGCTTCGCAATTCGCTAGCGAACCGGGGCGCGTTTTTTACGAGTTTTCGCCACCGACAAATAGGGGCCAGTCGTAGCCCGAACCACCAATTCCAGAGGCAACGTCTCCACGATCGGCGTCGGCTTCGTTGAGTTCGCAAGCGCGGTCGCAATGATTTCAGCACCACGTTCACCAGACGATTCAAGCGGCTGACGCACCGTCGTCAACGCACTGTCGGCGGCGGCATCAATGTCGTCAAACCCAATCACCGACAAGTGTTCCGGTATGGCAATGCCAACTGATCTGGCCGCCTCGATCACGCCGAGGGCTTGCAGATCGGACGCTACAACGACGCCGGTGGGAGGCTGTGGCAACGACAACAATTCGGCCGCGAACTGCCCAGCAACACTTCGTATATGCGTACCGAGTTTTCGGTACTCCGGCGGCGCCTCAAGACCAGCGCGGTTGAGCACATCAAGGTAGCCCTGCTCCCGCCGTGGGCTCGCGGTGAACCCAAATGGGGTGCGCGCGGGTGATCCCAGAAAGGCAACGCGCTCGTGGCCAAGCTGCACCAAATGCTCGGTGGCGACCTGCCCACCCAGGCGATCGTCGATCACAATGCTCGGTAGGTTGGCATGTTCCGAGTCGACGAGCACGACAGGGCATCGCGCTCTAGCCATGCGGTTGCCCACCTCCTCGCTGATCGGCAATGAGATCACGATAAGCCCGTCGAGTTGATCGTTGGGAAGTGACGCCAGACGCAACCGCGCACGGTCGGGCGAATCGACTGTATATAAAACAATTTCAAGATCGTAATCCTGGAGAACGTGAGCGATGCCACGAACCCGCTGATAAAAGGACGGTTGGTCAAAGTAGGGCAAGACCACACCAACAAGACCGTGGCGCTTCCGATTTGCACCCCCAGTTCGGGTTGGCTTGTAACCGAGTCTTTCTATGGCGTTCATGACGCGTTTTCGGGCTGCGTCGCTGACTTGATGACTGCCGTTGATGACACGCGAGACCGTTCCCACGCCAACGCCAGCGAGCTCTGCTACGTCGGAAATGGTTGTCAATGCTCTCTACGCTCCTTCGCCAAAATAGTTTCCCGATTCTACGGTTGCTTCGATAGCGGACTCGTCACGCTGTCGCAAATAGTCTGCCGCAGCCACTTCCATACCGACGTCACTACCCTGTCGCTCGGACATAAACCAACAATGGTCAAGCACCTCGTGGAAGAACTGGGCGGGTTCGACCTGACGATCATGAGGGACTAGCGCCAGCACCGGCTCCCAACGTTCGGCAAGCCACCGCACGGCGCCCACGGCTTCAGGCATTGCCTCCATCTGGCTGTGATATTGGCGATAGGTCTCAATGTCATTCAAGATCCGTTTTGCCTGATTTTCATGGGCTTGGATGCCCAACAATCTGAGCAATCGGCGACGATGGTGGCCTTCCTCAACGGACGTCGGGCGCACACGAATGTGGCCGTCAGACTCCAGGCGCACTTCCATCTCTTCGGCGTCGAATCCCAGGTGATTCAACTGTTCGATACGGCTTTGCACCCGCCAAAGATCGCCGCCCACTATCTCATCGGTACGGGTCACTTGCTCCCAAAGGTCATGACAGCGCTTCTCGAAATCGGTGGCGACTTGGAAGGGATCAACATCCAGAGGAAGTACCCCCGCTCCCTGCAAATCGAGCAATCCACCTGCCACATTTTCGACAGCGATCGAAATATCAAACATTCGTTGCCCAGTCGACAGCGTTTTGTGCAGTTCGCCTGTTTCTGTGTCAACAACATATGCCCGGAGAGCTCCGGCGTCACGTCGAAACAATGCGTTGTTCAGGGAACAGTCGCCCCAGAAAAAGCCAGCGAGATGAAGTCGTGTCACCAATAGGGCCAGCGCATCTACGAGCCGGACCCGCAGCATGTGCGAACTCGGCCCGCTGAATAGGCGGCGATAAGGCAATGCGTAGCCAAGCATTCTCGTCATCAAAACGCCTCCGAGAGGTCGCCCAAACTCGTCAAGTCGTCCCGTTGCTCCACCAATCAAAGTGACGACCGGCAGGCTCCTCTCGCGCAACGATGTCAGCAGCCGATATTCCCGAAACACCAACTCGTCAGGAAGCTCCTTGCACACGACGTAGTCGTTGCTGATCCTGATAAATCTCACCACGTGACGATGTTCCCCGAGGGCGATTGGCGATTGGTTGGGCCATTGATTCAGGGGCACATGCCAAGGAAGATTGACGAGTGCCACCTGGTCGGTCACCGCTGTGGGTCGGAAGGTGAACGACGTCATTTAGGCAAACCACGCGTAACCGAGCGGTGGAATCACGACACACTTGGCCTCAACACGCACCCCTGCCGACGACCTCACGGCGGTAAGTCGGTCAAGCCACGGTGGGTTGTCGATCTGAACAACTTCCTCGCCGAAATTGGCCAACATCGCGAAGACGTCGAGTTCGCCTATAACTCGAGAGAAATTCAAAATCGCGCTGTTGGGCGAGTCCCAAATTTTCGTTTCGACCGTCGCGTTCAGTGCCGCAATGAGACGGCGTTGCCGACCGAGTTCGGCGAAAATAGTGAATAGCCGACGTGTTAAGCCGCTGGGCTCCAACCGTTTTGCCGCCAACGTCCAATTCATTTTCGGCCGATGCATCCACCGGTTGTCTGCCGCGAATTTCGGATCGTCGAGGTAGGACAAGTCGTTGACAAGGCCAAGCTCATCTCCCATGTATACCAACGGGATTCCGCCAAAGCAATAGATGACGGCATACACCAATTCCAGCCGAGCTATCGCTCGATCAAGGGCCTCCCCATCGCCGTCGAGGATCGCTCTTTCGATACCGCAAAGACTTGCCGCAGAACCGGAGATTCGCGAGTCACCGGTCTGTGGGTTGTGCTGAAAGAGCTCGCCAATGGCAAACGTGTCATCGAAACTGCTGGAGTAAAAATCCGATAGAAACTTGCGATGACTCGCGCCGTCCCACCCAACCGACCGGGCCGTGTCGTCAGTAATGGCCCAACCAATGTCATCATGACACCGTGCGTAAGTAACCCATGCTGTACCCGGAGGCTGTTCGTTCATGCGGGCGAGCGCATTGCTCATCAAGCCAGCTTCACGCGTGGCCAGACTGCTCCACAGCAACACCATCAACTGGTTGTTGTAAGCAATGTCGCACTCATGTCGCGGCGGATCGCCAGCACCTAAGTAGGGCGCCAGTAGCTCTGGCGACACGATTGCTTCGGCCTTGAAAACCAACGTGGGCGACACTACGGACATGCAGGAGCGAAATGCCGTGAGTATCTGATGGGCCTCTGGTTGATTCTCGCAATCGGTACCAAGTCGCTTCCATAAAAACGGAACGGCATCAAGCCGGAACACATCGACACCCAGATTTGCTAGTCGGCACATGATCGTCAACATTTCGCAAAACACGTCTGGGTTCTCGTAGTTCAGGTCCCATTGGAATTCGTTGAACGTGGTCCAAATCCACTCGTCGCCGACGGGCGAAAAGCTGCCTGGAGCGAAATCAGGAAAGATCTCCCGAAGCGTCTGTTCATACAGATCGGGCAACTCACGATCGGGAAAGATGCGGTAGTACGCCCGATATTTATCGTCGCCCGCTACGGCGCGCACTGCCCACTCATGCTCCTTCGCCGTGTGGTTAAGTACAAGGTCGATGCAGAGACTGATGCTGTGATCATGAAGCGACTCTGCCAGCGCTGGCAGGTCGTCGATCGACCCGATCGATGGGTCCACAGCGTCATACGACATCACCGCGTAACCACCGTCGCTTTCGCCGGGGCGCGACTTGAGAATCGGCATGAGATGGAGATAGGTGACACCAAGCTCTTCGAGATACCCAATGTGGTCCGAAACGCCAGCGAGGGTCTCAGAAAATCGATCGACGTAACAGACGTACCCAATGGTGTTGGGGTCGCAAAACCAGTGCGGGTCGCGCTCGAGGTCGCGGTCCCAAAGCCGTTGAACTCGCTCGCTGGCTGCAGCGGTCACGATGGCCATGGCCCGTTGGGCAACCGCCGAGGCCTGGTCACCGTAGACCAATTGAAGCGCGCCCATCGCGCTAGGGCCATATGTGTCGACGCGATGCTCCACAATGAGCGATCGGCTCACAGCGAGCGCCCTTGACGCTTCACGACGAGCGCGTGCCGACAGTGCGCGACCTCGCTGCAGCCCTGGTTGGCCTTCGACATGCTCTCCCCTAGTTTTCGTCCAGGTATGCCACCTCGCTGTTCGAAAGCGTGGAAGTTCATGGAAACTTCCACGAAACTATCAAAAATGTGAAACACAATTGCAATACGAGAAGCGAATTCGATTTGACCTGCATCAGCCTCGATTTCTGTGCGATCGACCTCAAATTGACTCGGCCGTGCTCTACCATTCGCAGCCATGTCAACCGACGAAGGTCTTGCAATACCGCTTCCGTCATGGAACCTGCCAGCCGATTCCGAAGCGGCAACGGAGTGGTGGCGTCGTGCGGTGGTGTATCAGTTGTACGTTCGGTCATTTGCCGACGCCGATGGTGATGGCATCGGCGACATCGCTGGCATCCGTTCCAAGTTGCCATATTTGGCCGACTTAGGAGTCGACGCGATTTGGTTGAATCCGTGCTACCCGTCGCCGCAAGTCGACCACGGCTACGACATAGCCGATTACCTCGATATCGAACCCGACTATGGCACGCTCGCCGACTTTGACGAGATGATCGCTGAGGCCAACTCGTTTGGCATTCGCATCATGATGGACATCGTGCCCAACCATTGTTCCAATCAGCACAAGTGGTTCACCGACGCGTTAGCCGCTGGGCGCGGCTCGGCGGCTCGTGAGTTTTTTTGGTTCCGCGACGGCAAAGGCATCAATGGTGAGTTGCCTCCGAACAATTGGCAGGCGTGGTTTGGCGGCGGCGCGTGGCATCGAGTCAGCGAGCCAGATGGCACACCGGGCCAGTGGTACCTGGCGCTGTTCACCAAAGAGCAACCGGACATCAACTGGATCAACCCCACCGTCGGAGACGCGTTTGAGGAAATTTTGCGTTTCTGGTTTGACCGCGGCGTGGACGGTTTTCGGGTCGATGCTGTCACGTTGCTAGGCAAGCATCCAGATCTCCCCGATGCTCCCCCTGTGCCGAGCGACACTCCACCGTTGGAAATCGCCATGCAAAATCCGCACGTCGTCTGCCGGCCGGAAGTCAACGATGTGTTTACGCGTATGCGCGCGGTGGCTGACGCCTATGAGCGCGAGCACCCCGGTCGGGTGCTGACTTTTGTAACCGAGGCGTACACGCCGACTTGGGACATATTGGCGTCGTATATCGGGCCCGGCCAGATGCATCAGTCGTTTCACTTTGACTTGATGCTGGCATCGTGGCACGCGCCGACAGTTCGCATATCGATGCGAGTTGCTTTCGAAGAGTTGGCGGCACGCGGGTTGCCGTTGAGTTGGACGCTGAACAACCACGACACCCAACGCTCCGTGACTCGCTACGGTCGTGCCAACGCTCATCTCAAAGAGTCGATCACGTACAACAATTTGCGGGCTGTTGATTCGCCAGTTGACGTAGCCGTGGGTCAGCGTCGGGCTCGCAGTATGGCCATGATGATGTTGGCATTGCCCGGCTCGCACTACTTGTATTACGGCGAGGAACTCGGCCTGTTTGAGGTGCTCGACATTCCAGAAGACCGGTTGCAGGATCCGATTTGGGAACGCACGAACCACATGGCTCGAGGCCGCGACGGGTGCCGGGTGCCGACGCCATGGACGAGTGATCCGACCACCAACTACGGCTTTTCGGCAATGACAACGCCAGACTCGTGGATGCCGCAGCCGACGTCGTATCGGGCGTTCAACCACGCAGATCAGATTGCCGATGCCGAATCCACGTGGGCGACGTATCGCGCTGCGTTGCATCTTCGGCGAGCCTTACCGGAATTGGCTTCCGGGGATTTTGAATGGATTGAAACCGGCTCGGAGGACGTGCTCGCCTTTCGTCGAGAATCAATCGGCGTGGTGCTGAACATGGGCGCAACGGCGGTGCCGTGCCCGGTAGTTGGAGCTTCATTGTTGGGTTCGATTCCGGGCGCGTTCGTGAATGGGTTCGTGGCCGCCGATGCGTGCGTGTGGCTGCGACTGGGCCAAGACTCGGCCGAATGACGCCTGATGCTCGCGACACCCGCGGGTTTGCCATTGCCGCTAGCGAACTGTCGATTTGATCAGATTTACCCTTTGTGATTTTGATCGTACTGGTGTACGAATATCGATATGGAAGTGCTGGTCGACGAAGCGTGTGAGAGGTAATCGCTGAGCAACACACTGTTGTGCGACGGGGTACTGCAATCAGTCTGGGAAACCAGTGGCACACCCATCAACATCGGACGAACCCACCGCACCATCCCAGAACACCTCCGAAAACTCGTCGAACACCGCGACCAACACTGCCAACACCCCACCTGCACCAGCACCCACCACCAAGAACGGACTCACTCTCCACAATGACAGCGCGTGGTCGCTTTTCGATACGCAAGACGGAATAACTTGGCATGTGATTTCCGCCGACGATGCGGCGGGGCAACGCGTCTACGGCGTTCGCAACACCTTTTGGCTCGCCGGAAAATTCTTCGCCGTCGTAGCACTCAACCCTGGCTTCAACGACGACGGTACCCCACGGGCGTAGCGCTATGCCACGCTCTTGGGGGAAGGTCAGTGAGCGTGCTCGGCGGGGAGCCAAGTGGCGTCGGAGCCGGGCACGACGTGGCCCTCGTTGGCGAGTTTGACGAGGTGGGCTTCCACAGAGCGGGCCGCCACGGGGTGGAGTTCTTTGCGCACGAGCGCATATAGCACCGCCACGATTTTGGGAATGGTCGTGGCGCGGCCGCTGCGGACGCATTCCAGAATCTGCGCCTCGCGTTCCAGCCGGTGTGTGATGTACGTCTGCACGTAGTCGTGCGGGTTCTCGATGATCCGACCGTGTGCCGGGGCAATGGCGGCAACGCCGAGAGCCTGCACCTTGTCGAGCGACACCAAGTACTCCGCCATATCGCCGTCGGGCGGGCCAATCACCACCGTCGAGCCCTCCATTACATGGTCACCAGAAAACAACAGCGACTCGTCACGCAACAAGAAACACAAGTGGTTCGACGCGTGCCCTGGGGTGTGCACCACGTCGATCGAGTACTCACTGTTCGCCATGAGTGCGCCGCCAGCAAGCGGTGTGTCGATCGTCAAACCGTCACGGGCGTCGAATGCCATCACCTCCGCGTGGGGCACCAGTTTTTTGAGCCCAGCCACGCCCGGCGAGTGATCCGGGTGCGTGTGCGTGCACACGATGCGAGTGATGTTGCTCGACCCGCCGGCCGCGATCACGAGACGATCCCAGTGCGCAGGGTGCATGGCCGGGCCGGGGTCCACGACCGTTACTTCCCGCTCACCAATGAGGTAGGTGTTGGTGCCGGGCCCCGTCATCTTGCCCGGATTCGGGCACGTAAGCCGACGCACTAGCGGGCTAAGCCGCTCGTCACTGGCGGGAAATGGCGACACCAAAGAATGCTCGGTCGACCTCACAACGCCTCCTCGTAGCCAACATCGCCGGCGATCAGAATTCGGATTCCGCCAGGTTCGTCCACCACGCGGGGAAGTATTACATCAACATCGGTGCGAGCAGCCGCGGCCCCCACCGCATCAGCCGCAAAGTCATACGGCAGAAGGGATCTGAGCGATCGGTGTGTCGGCGTGATCAAGTAAATTTCGCCTCGCTCATACATGTCCAACGCGTCGATGGGACGCACCCACATCGACGCGATCAACTCGGCGTCGTCATGCACGGGTGTTTGTTGCGTCGGGACCAGGGCCACGAAAAAGCGAGTGTCAAAGCGTCGCTGGCTACCAATCGGAGTAATCCAATGGCTGTGGTAGTGAATGCCACCCACGGTCAAAAGCAGGCCCTCCGTCTCGCACATATCGGCCAGCCGCACCTCGCCAGAATGCACCGTTTTGCGGTAGACCGCGAGCGCGGCGTAGTCGGTGATGCCGTCGGCCAACAGCACGCCCGCTTCTTCAAAACACTCGCGAACGGCGGCCACCCAAAACGCCAGTCCACCACGGGGCAACGACAGTCGTCGAGACGCCTCCACGTCGTCGAGCCCGATACACAGTCGCTCCACCGCATCCGACCCGTCATCGGGATCCACCTTGCCGCCGGGAAACACGTAGGCGCCACCCACGAATTCGGCATCCAAGTTGCGGCGCATCATGAACACCTCGATACCGGCTTGGCCGTCACGCAGCAACATGACCGTGGCGGCATCTTGTGGCACGACGTTGTCAGGCAAACCCATGGCGGCAGCCTACGATCCCCCTATGTCGTCGACGCCGTCAAGCGAATCACCATCACGCCCGCCGAGCGTCGACGCGCTAGCTCGGTCGCTTGCTCACACCGGTCTGCCTCACCCAATTTTGGTCGACATCGCACGATCCGCGATTGCGGCGGGCGACGTGACCTCAGCGAAAAGCCGAGCACACGAGCTCCAGCGATCCCTGTTGCAACCAGTGATCAACGCCACTGGCGTGTTGCTGCACACCAACCTGGGCCGGGCGCCGATCGCCCATCCGCGCGAGGCCGCTTACGCCAACCTCGAATTCGATTTGAAAACCGGCCAACGCGGAAATCGGCACGATCATGCCGGGTCGCTATTGGCCAGGGCATGCGGGGCCGAAGCTGCCGTAGTCGTCAACAACAACGCAGCAGCCGTCTTACTCGTGCTCGCCTCGCTCGCCGCCGACAAACACGTGGCCGTGAGCCGCGGCGAGGCCGTCGAAATTGGCGGCAGTTTTCGCGTGCCTGAAGTGTTAGCTACTTCACGTGCATTTCTGGTCGATGTGGGCACCACAAACCGCACTCGAGTCGCCGATTACGAAACGGCAAGAGATCGTCTCGGCGAGTCGCTGGCCATGTTTCTCAAGGTGCACCCCAGTAACTACGTGGTGGAGGGCTTCACTGAATCGGCGTCGATCCACGGCCTCGCCACCCTGGCGGCAACGTATGGCGACAGCCGCCCGTGCGTAGTCGCTGACATTGGATCAGGTCTCCTCGACGCAGCATGCCCGTGGTTGCCCGCTGGCCCGCCCGCCTGGCTACGCGACGAGCCAGCCGCGCTACAAACGTTGAAGGCCGGCGCGGATCTCATCATGTTCAGTGGCGACAAGCTTCTGGGCGGTCCCCAAGCCGGCATCATTGCCGGCCGATCCGACCTCGTGGCCCGTTGCGCGAGGCACCCACTGGCCCGAGCGTTGCGGCCTGGCGGCATGGTGCTCGCCGCGCTTCAAAGCACTGCTCTGGCCTACCTGCGGCGCGACGCGCATCTCACGATTCCCTTCTGGCATATGGCTTCGCTGCCTGTGAATGACCTGCAACTGCGAGCTGAAGCTCTCGGCGTCGGCATCCCGACACCGTGTCAGTCAATGCCCGGCGCCGGCACGCTTCCCGGCGTCGAAATCCCAAGCGTCGGCGTCTCAATTCCGGGCGATCACACCCGAGCGTTGCGGCTCAACGATCGGCCGATCATCGCCCGTTGCGAGAACAACACCACCATCCTCGACATGCGCACCATCGCCCCGGCCGACGACGCCTACGTGAGCGCCGCTCTCGCCAGCCTCGGCGGGTAACCACATGCACGTCGTCGCAACCGCGGGCCACGTGGACCACGGCAAGTCCACGCTCGTGCTCGCCCTCACCGGTACCGACCCCGACCGCTTCGCCGAGGAGAAACGCCGCGGCCTCACCATCGACCTCGGCTTCGCGTCGACCACCCTCCCAAGTGGCCGCACGCTGTCATTCGTCGACGTCCCTGGGCACGTAAAATTTCTGCGCAACATGCTCGCCGGAGTTGGATCGGTGAACGCTTGCGTGTTCGTGGTGGCCGCTACAGAGGGCTGGAAACCGCAAAGCGAAGAACATCTCAGAATCCTTGACTTGCTTGGCATTCGGCGCGGTGTGATTGCGGTCACCAAAGCTGACGCGGTCGACGCCGACGACCTCGAACTTGTGCAGTTGCTCATCGCCGATCAAGTCGCCGGGACGTTTTTGGCCGACGCACCAATGGTGCCAATCTCAGCCCTCACCGGCCTCGGCATGCCGTCGCTCATCGCCGCGCTGGACCAGTTGCTCGAAACCACGCCCCCAGCAATCGACCGTGCCCGCCCACGCCTGTGGATCGATCGCGTTTTCGCCGCCAAAGGTTCCGGCACTGTGGTGACTGGCACACTTATCGACGGCACCTTCAACGTCGGCGACTACGTGTTGTGCGAACCTGGCCACAAACCCGCTCGCATCCGCTCGATACAAACTCGCCAAGAAACCGTCGAACACGTCGGGCCAGGCAATCGTGTGGCCGTCAATCTATCCGGTATCGATTTCCACGAACTCGAACGGGGCCACGCGCTGGTCACGCCAGATCGGTGGCACGCCACACAGCGATTCGACGCCTCGCTCAGTGTGTTGGGGAGCCTCGGCCACAAGGTGAGCCGCCGGGGCGCCTACGAGGCCTACATCGGCTCAGGCGAGTACGCGGCGAAGTTGCGCGTGCTGGGCTCCGAGTCGCTGACACCTGGCTCGACCGGGTCGGTGCGCTTGCACATCAACGCACCGGTCACGGTGTTGCCGGGCGACCGTTTCATTTTGCGGGAATCGGGCCGTAACGAAACCGTTGGCGGCGGAGAGATCCTGGATGTCGCCCCCGTCCGCCCGGCGAGTAAAGCGACCCCGACGAAAGACCCCGAGCATGTGATCACCGAGCGGGGCTGGATCGACGCCGCCGAGTTCACCCGGCTCACTGGCGAGACCCGTGCCCCTACGCTCGGCCGTTGGATCACATCTCCCGCTTTGGTAACGCGCGTTACAGAAAAGATTCGGAATGTCATACGAGATTCAGGCCAATTCGGCATGGATATAGCGCTGCTGGACGAACGTGAACGGCTTATTTTGGACGGTCTCGAAGATGTCGTGGTCGCGAACGGGCGAGCCAATTTTGGCCACAAGCCCGACCCGCTCGCTGGGCATCCGTACCTGGCCAGGCTTGCCGCCGAACCGTTCGCCCCACCCGCTCCCGATGGCGTCGACAAAATCGAGCTGCGCGAAATGGTGCGCAAGAAATTGGTCGTTGAGCGAGAGGGGATTTACTTCTCGCCGAGCGCCATCGACGCCGCTGCTGCCGCCGCACGTGCGCTCTTGCACACCGCGCCCGATGGATTCACTGCAGCCGAGATGCGCGATGCACTGGCCACGAGCCGCAAATACCTCATCCCGTTGCTCAACGAACTCGACGCACAGGGATTTACCCGCCGTCGCGGCGACTTACGGATTGCCGGCCCCCGCCTCAACCGTTAGCGATGTGTCAGCTTGCCCGGTGGGCGCTCACACCGGTCATTGATAGCCCGACCGACTCGAGCATGCGGCGTCGCTCAAGTTCGGTTTTGCCTCCCCAAATGCCGTGTTGCTCGCGTATTTCCAGCGCATATTGCAAGCACTGGCGCCACACCGGGCACAGCCCACAAATCGCTTTTGCCTCGTGTTCACGAGTCGCCTTTTCTTCCTTACGTTCGAAATGATTCGGCGGGAAAAAAACTACGGCGTTCGGGCCTCGACACGCGCTGTGCTGTTGCCATGATTCGCCGACCTGTCCGCTCTTGCGGAACGCCGTAATGGTTTCTACTGATCGATAAGCCACCCGAACCCTCCCATGTCGTGCGCCCAGCGACCGGAACCTACAACTCAATTTGGGCAGTTACAAGGGGAGATTCGGAAATATTTCGCACGCCTGAAACAAGCCGAGCTGGTCAGCCAAGGGCATTACGGATCTGACAGCGTTATTCGGCCGCCTGAGCGCGTTCCCGATGGTCTTTCGCACCGCCGACTTCAGGTTCGACTTCCAAGATCAACCCGTCGATCGCAACCACCCGTATCGACCCACCGTCATCGATCGGTGTGGCGCGATTGGTACGCGCCCGCCACCGTGCGCCGCGGATTTCCACGATGCCTTCCGGCGAGATTGCTTGCACGGCAACCCCCATCTCGCCAATCATCCATTCCCGGCCAATCGTGGGCGTCGAAAATCGCACCCGCTGGATTGACGGCATACCCGTGAGCATCGTCAGCAGCACGCCACCAATACCGACCGACAACGCAATCCAACTCAACGACTCGGTACCGGAATACAAGAAGATGGATCCGCCGGCAAGCATGGTCGTGCCCGTCCACGTCCAAAATCGAGGGGCCCCGGCCTGCACGTCAATGGCGAATGCCAGGATCGAGGCCGCCAACAAACCGACCGAAACCGGTCGCACCGGCAATACACCAAACCCGTAGCACCCAAGTGCGAAACAAATCAGACCAACAAACGCCGCGACGCCGACGCCAGCGGATACGAACTCAAACAGGATGAGTGTGAGGCCGGTGAGAAAAAGCAGATACGCCACTGGTGCAGACGCAACCGTGTGAAACAACCGATCCCAAAGCGGCAATTTCACGAACCTGGGCGACACGATCGGCTTGTTGCTTCCCGCCACGCCGGTCGAAGTATTGAGCGTCACACCGCGATAGGTCTTGCCGTTGAGTCCAACGTAGAGTTCGCCCAAAATGGGAGCTGATAATTTATCAGCTTTTGAATCCCCAAGGCTGCCAAGGTGTCCGCCGGCGGCCACGCCGTAGGCATCAGCAGCGGCCACGATCCTGAGCACGCCACCCTGAGCGCTGGCACTACCCGGGCCAATCCACGCGATGATTGGCACTCGGCTTGATGTGACCGCGGCAACCAGAGACGCCAACTCTTCATCGTTAACCACCGACGCGCTCGAGTCGATCTGGAAAATGACCGCAATCGCCTTGTCGGTCTGTGCCGCGGCGATCGACGACCGAATCCACTCGGCTTCGACGGGGTCGATCAATCCGTTGATTTCCACCACGTCAACGCGAGCGTCGGAGCTCGGCTCATCGGCGGAGGCAAGCGCAGCCGGCGATGCTGACGCGCTCGCGTGACTGGCCAAACCAGCCACAGTGAACAAGCAAATAGCCAGCGCGAACACTGGTCGTAACAGTCGGATCGGTAGCCTTCGCACATTTACCTCGGTACACAGTCAAAGAAAATCAGAGGGTTTGAGTGGATCCAGCGAAGTATTTCGCTGCCTCTCGGGTACACATCGTGGCCGGGAAAGGTGGCGTCGGCAAAACCAGCGTCACCGCCGCGGCTGCAGTGGCGGCCGCTCAGGTCGGTTTGAAGGCACTCATTGTTGACATCGACGGCAAATTTGGAGCAGCCCGATTGTTGGGCGTCGACACCTTGGGCTACGCGGTCACTCCCGTCGACGAGCGAATTGACGCTCGGCACCTGGCTGCCGACGATTCGCTTTTGGACTACCTCGCCGACCATGGCATGGGACGCATCGGCCGTCGGCTGGTGACCACTGGCGTGCTGGACGTAGTAGCCACCGCCATCCCCGGCATCAAAGACATTTTGGTGCTCGGCAAAATCAAACAAATCGAACGCGACGCGGCCACCAATGGCACCTATGACGTGATCCTCGTGGACGCGCCCGCGGCCGGCCACGCCATCACATTCCTCAAGGCGGCGTCGGGGCTACTGGGAGCGGTTGCGGCCGGACCCATTCGCCAACAGGCGGTCGACGTGGCCGAGATGCTCGCCGATGGCAACCGATGTCAGGTGATGCTGGTCACGCTTCCCGAGGAAACACCGGTCAACGAGGCGTCGGAAACGGCATACGCACTCGAAGAATCGGTTGGCGTGAAACTGGCACCCATGGTCGTCAACGGAGTAATCGCCCCCATGGACGGGCTTGATGCGGCGACGAATAACGCAACGTTGCTTGCGGCAGCAAAATTCCGAACCGAGCGAATGGCCGAACAGCACACGCACATCGAACGGCTCACGAAGACGTTGCCACTTCCCCACTTCGAGCTCCCTTTTGTTTTCTCAGCCGCGCTCGAACGCGACGAGATCGACACGCTCGCCAGTGCGTTCTTGGCCGGAATCGCGCAGCTATGAACGACCTCGAATACCTTGTGCAACACCGTCATATCATTGCCTGCTGCGGCAGCGGCGGTGTCGGCAAGACGACCACTGCGGCCGCAATCGGTATCCGGGGCGCAGAGCTCGGACGTAACACTGTCGTGGTCACCATCGATCCCGCGAAAAGGCTCGCCGATGCACTCGGCCTCGGCGCGGCCGGGCTCACCAATCAGCCGCAATTGGTGGCCGGCGAGTGGCCAGGCCAACTCCACGCCATGATGCTCGACACCAAGCAAACCTTCGATGATCTCGTCGCCAGATACGCCGCCACCACCACGCAATCCGATCTCATTTTGGCGAACCCATTTTATGTAAATATTTCTGGTTCACTCGGTGGCACGCAGGAGTACATGGCCGCGGAGAAGTTGTACCAACTCGCAGTTGAAAGTGATTTTGATCTTGTCGTCATCGACACACCTCCGAGCCGAAATGCTCTCGAATTTCTCGACGCCCCAGAGCGACTCAGCAAGTTCCTCAATCACCGCCTCTACCGCTTACTCATGGCACCGTCACGACTATCGATGCGCGTCATCAGCGCCGCCGCCCAGACATTTTTCCGGCAGATCACGAAAGTCGTTGGCGCCAGCGTCATCGACGACGCCATGAAGTTCTTTGAGGCCTTCGACGGCATGGAAGACGGTTTTCGGGACCGAGCGACCCAGACGCAGAATCTTTTGCGACGAGACTCGACCGCATTCGCTCTCATCACAACGCCTCGCGGCGACGCCGTCACCGAAGCAGAATTTTTCGCCGCAGAACTGGCCCGACGCGACACGAGTGTGTCGGCGCTCATCATCAACAGAATGCTGCCCCAATACCCCAAGGTGTCCACCGGCCCAGCGGCGTTGCGGGCCAACTTGGATCAATTCCGGCGCGCTGCTGAACGTGAGGAATCCAACGTGACGCCACTACTACAAGCCTGCCCATCAGCCGCCGTAGCGCGAGTGCCGCTGTTGTCCACGGACGTGCACGACCTCGACGGGCTCAGAGCGGTCAGCGCCAGCCTGTTCGTCTAGCCTCTGGTAGTGACCAACATTCTCATTGCGTCCGATGCGCCCTGGATCCACGAAGACGTCAAAGCGGCTCTTGGGCAACCTAGCGCAGTATTTCGCTCGGTCAAGACCGGTCAAATGGCCGTCACCGAATGCGAAAAAGACGCTCCCGACTTGGCAGTGATCGACCTCCAGATCGGCAACATGGGCGGCTTTGCCGTGTGCCACGAATTTCGTTTGCAAGAGAGCGTAAACAGAATGCCGCACATTCCGGTGTTGCTACTTTTAGACCGCGAAGCCGACCTGTTTATAGCTCAGCGAGCCGAAGCGGACGGGTGGTTGGTAAAACCCCTCGACGCGTTTCGTTTGCGAAAGGCGGGCATGGCAATCCTTGCGGGCGGCACCTTCTACGGCGAATTGGCTGTGACTCCCGAGGCGGCCGCGGGTTAACCTGTCCTATCCGTTGCGGCCCGCCGCAGCAGACAATCGGGAAGTAGCGCAGCTTGGTAGCGCGCCTCGTTCGGGACGAGGAGGTCGGGGGTTCGAATCCCCCCTTCCCGACCATGATGGTCGGAGTTGGTTTTCTATGAGCACTATCGAGTTTTATTGGCGGCCGGGTTGTGGCTTCAGCGCTGGCCTCGAGCGTGAGCTCGTTCGCGCTGGCGTCACGCTCAACAAGCACAACATCTGGGACGACCCAACCGCTGCCGAGTTTGTGCGAAGCGTCAATCGAGGCAACGAGTTGGTGCCCACCGTCGTGGCCAATGGGCAAGCAATGTCAAACCCCAGCGCCCGCGAAGTGTTGGCCGCTCTGGCCTAAAGCCAAACGAGGTCGTCGCCGACCGCAATAGCGCCGGGTGTTTCGACCTCGGCGTACACGCCGAAACACCGGCTGGTGTTGGCGGCCAGCGCTCGCATAACACCGCGATCTTGAGGCAGGTCAGCAAATCGACGCGTCGTCATCACGCACCGCGGGCACACGATGGTGAGGCTGAGTGTTGCCTCGCCTAGGCGGGCCCGGCGGCCCTCCCATTCGAGCTCCGGGAACCCGACCGCGTCGCCGGTGTCGATCACGATGTTGGGTCGAAACCGGCGCACATCGATGGTTGAATCTGGTGCCAGCCCTTGCAAACTGGCTAACGCTGAGGTCGTGACGACCAGCATGGGGAAGGCATCAAAATAGGTGCCAGGCGGTGATTCAAATTCGTCCAGGATCGGCGGGAATTTTGAGAAGTCGGGGAA
The DNA here is from genome assembly GCA_043782545.1 of Acidimicrobiia bacterium. Taxonomy (GTDB): domain Bacteria; phylum Actinomycetota; class Acidimicrobiia; order Acidimicrobiales; family JBBRKR01; genus JBBRKR01. The sequence continues at coordinate 12,183 of JAYWAI010000156.1, read as the reverse complement.
GGCTTCACCCTCGGCAACGTCAAACATTTCGGTGAATTCCGACATCACGTCATCACTGTTGGGGCCACGACGATGGTGGTCCAGATCCGTCGCGGGTTGGAGCGGCCACAGGGTGACGTTGTGCCCGATTGCCGCGGCGATTTTGTGGCCCGCCTCGGCGTCAGTAGTAAGAAAGGTGGTGCCATCGGGAAGCGTGATTTCGACGTCCCCGTTGGCCAGAGTGCGAGCGGCCAGCTTCATGAGGTCGCCGAGTTTGCGGGCACCGCGAATGCCACCGATTTCCTCGCTTCGGCACGCCCACGCCCGGTCGCCCGGCACACCCTGCTGGCCGAGATCCACGGCATCGAGCCGCTCGCCTTGCATCGATTTCGCCGGGTACCGCCAAATTTGATCAATCACGTTTGCCACGGGGCGCACCGTACATTGCTCCCATGAACTTTGCTGAGTTTCAAGACGTGATCACGGCAACATACGGCGACAAGGATCGGCGCGAGGGTGTCCCTCGCTCCATTGCTTGGCTGGCCGAGGAGGTGGGCGAGTTTGCCCAGGCCGCTCGAAAAGGAACCCGAGAGCAACAACTTCACGAACTGGGCGACGTGCTCGCGTGGACCGTTTCGATCGCCGCGCAGCTTGGCCTGTCGTGCGAAGCAGCCATAGCCCGATACGCCAACGGCTGCCCAAAATGCGCTGGCATCCCCTGCGTCTGTTAACCCCGACGGCGCAAAAGTTCCTCAGCGATTTGGATGGTGTTGAGCGCAGCGCCTTTGCGAAGGTTGTCATTGCTGATGAACATCGCCAACCCGTTGTCACAGGAGTTATCTCGGCGGATGCGGCCCACGAAACTGGGATCTTTGCCAGCGGCCAGTAGGGGTGTTGGAATGTCGTCGAGTTGTACGCCTGGTGCATGGGCGAGGATTTCACGGGCCCGACCTGGAGAAATCGGACGAGCGAATTCGGCATTAATGCTCAGCGAATGGCCGGTATACACCGGCACACGCACGCACGTGCCCGAAACCCGCAAATCGGGAATACCCAGAATCTTGCGGCTCTCGTTGCGGAATTTTTGCTCCTCATCGGTCTCTTCGCTGCCGTCGTCGACGAGGTTGCCAGCAAAGGGCAACACGTTGAAGGCAATGTGGCGAGCAAACTTGGTCGGCGCAGGCATGGCAACGGCCGAGCCGTCGTAGGTGAACTTGTGGCTCTCTGCCGCCGCGGCTTTGGCTTGCTCAGCCAACTCAGCCACGCCGGCGACACCGCCACCCGACACCGCCTGGTAGCTCGACGCAATCAAACGCACCAGGCCAGCTTCATCATGCAGCGGCTTGAGAATCGGCATGGCCGCCATGGTCGTGCAGTTGGGGTTGGCCACGATGCCGATGGGGAGGTCGTCGAGATCATAGGGATTTACTTCGGCAACCACGAGGGGCACATCAGCCCGCATCCGGAAAGCCGAGGAATTGTCGATGACGACCGGACCCCGCTTGGCCACGCGCTCGGCGATCGCACGAGAAGTTGAGGCGCCCGCCGAGAACAGCGCTATGTCGAGGCCGGAAAAATCGGCGGTATCGGCATCTTCGATGGTGATGGCGTGGCCCATGAAGTCGAGGGTCTTACCGGCCGAGCGGACCGACGCGAACAGTCGCAAATCCTGAATCGGAAACTGGCGCTCTGCCAACAGCTTCAACATGACGGTGCCGACCATACCGGTCGCACCAACTACACCAATTCGGGATCCTGTACTCACGGCCACAAAGCGTACCTGGCCTCGGCGAGGATTCTCGGACGAATTGTTCATGTGACATTTGTCCGAAAAGCTGGTTCACTGCGACTGTCAGCGACTGACACCAGTTAGCCTGACAAAATGCCCACAAACGTCCTCACAGGTTCCGCCGCGCGTACCGAAGGCGCCTCGAAAATTTACGGTAAGGACGACAGTCAAGTCGTTGCTCTTGACAACGTCACCGTCGAATTTGAGCGGGGCGTTTTCACCGCCATCATGGGTCCGTCGGGCTCGGGCAAATCAACACTGATGCACTGCGTAGCTGGCCTCGACACGCTCACCAGCGGCCGCGTGTTCATTGGCGACACCGACCTGTCGACGTTGAAAGAGAAGCAACTCACTGAACTACGCCGCGACCGCGTTGGTTTTATTTTCCAGGCCTTCAACCTCATTCCGACGCTCAACGCCATCGAAAACATCACGCTTCCCCAAGCGCTCGCCGGCCGGGCGCCCGATCAAGAATGGCTCGACCACGTGGTGAAAACCGTTGGCTTGGGTGATCGGCTCACGCACCGCCCGAGCGAGCTGTCTGGCGGTCAGCAACAGCGTGTGGCCGTGGCACGAGCCCTCGCCGGGCGTCCCGACATCATCTTCGCTGACGAGCCAACCGGCAACCTCGACTCACGCACGAGTAGCGAAATTCTGCACTTCATGCGCAGCGCTTCACACGACATGGGCCAAACAATCGTGATGGTCACGCATGACCCCGTGGCGGCGTCATACGCCCAACGCGTCGTGTTCCTCGCCGACGGACGAGTGGTCAACGAATTACGTGACCCCACAGCTGAATCGGTGATCGATCAACTCAAACATTTCGGCGAATAATTCATGCTGAAGATTGCACTCAAGGGCGCGCTCGCTCGGCGAAAGCGTTTCATATCAACGCTCGTTGCCGTGGCCATCGGCGTCGGTTTCGTCGCCGGCGTGCAGATTTTTTCGGCCGGACTCAATGGCGCGTTCAACGATCTTTTTGCGTCAGCCAACCAGCGCATCGGCGGCTACGTCCGCTCGACAGCTTCCGTCGAAGGCGATCAGGGGCCCAACCGCCACGCCGCTCTACCCGTGAGACTCATTGACGCCGTAGGTGCCGTAGATGGCGTCAAAGCAGCTCGAGGCGACTATCAAGGTACTGCGATCTTCATTAAGCCCGACGGCAAAGCACTCACCGATGCACAGGGGCCACCGCAGCTCGGCTTGCAGTGGAGCGAAATTCCGGAACTGAATTCGTTTCATATAATCGAGGGGCATGAACCTCAGGACAATGACCAAGTCGTCATCGACAAGGCGTCCTCGAAACGCGCCAAGGCCGGAATCGGATCCAAAATCGGCGTCATTACCCCCAAGGGCTCGAGTCAAGTAACGGTGGTGGGCATCGCCAAATTCGGCACCAACGATGGCCCGCTTGGGGCGTCGGCTGTGTTGTTCACGCCCGAGCGAGCCAAGGCTGAGTTTTCGACTGACAACAAACCAGAAGGCATCGTCGTCGTTGCCCAGCCCGGCGTGAGCCAAACTGAGCTACAGGCTCGCATCCAGAAAGCGCTGCCCAGCGGAATCGAAGCGCTCACCGGCGAGGCGTATCGCAAGCTCACAGAGAACGACCTGAAAAGTGCGCTGTCGATCATTACCGCAGTCCTGGGTGGATTTGCCGCCGTGGCGCTCGTCGTGAGTTCGTTCGTTATTGCCAACACGTTTTCCATTTTGGTGAGTCAACGCACCAAAGAGTTGGCGCTGTTCCGGGCGATCGGGGCCAGCCGACGTCAGATCATTGGGTCGGTCACCATCGAAGCAATGCTCGTGGGCCTCGTTGGCGGAGTGCTGGGTCTAGGTGCCGGCTACGGCATTGCCAACGTCATCATTCAACTCGCCAAATCGTTTGGGGGTGAGGTCAACGGACTCTCATTAGGCCTACCCGCGGGCACCATAGTCACGAGTCTTGTACTCGGCCTGGTCACAACCGTTTCGGTGTCATTCCTGCCCGCTCGACGAGCCGCAAAGGTGCCTCCGGTGGCCGCCATGAGAGACATGGCAGTCGACTCGTCAGCGTCTTCAAAATCGCGTAAAATCGTGGGCACGGTGTTCGTGGCCATCGCAGTGATCGCCCTCATCTCCTCGATAACGTCTGGCACGTCAATCGTGTTTGGCATTGGCATGGGCGCACTGCTTTTCGCGGTAGTCGCTTTTGGCCCGGCCATTGCGCGGCCGGTGGCATTGACGCTTGGACGCCCCATCCAGGCCATCAAAAAGACGGTCGGCCGCCTGGCCCGCGAGAATGCCGCCCGAAACCCACGGCGCACTGCGTCTTCGGCGCTGGCACTGATGATCGGAGCGGCGCTGGTAACTCTCATTGCGATCTTTGCTCAATCGATCAAATCGACCATCAATGGCCAAATCGACAAATCGCTCAAGTCAGACTTCACGATCTTTGCTCCCGAAGTCGGGCTGCCCGCAGAAGTGGTTGGCCACATTAAGAGCCTTCCCGAAGTCAAATCTGCCGTCGGAATAAAATTCTCGACATTCAAAATTGGTTCCGGCAGCGAGTCCGTCGTTACCACCCAAGTTAACGACCTCGACTCAAGTTTGGATCCACACGTTGTCCAAGGTTCACTGGCCAATCTCGGGCCGAATGACATTGCTGTGGACGACGGCTTGCTAAAAGATCGCGGCTGGAAATTTGGGCAGGCGGTCCCCGCCACATTTCTCAAATCGGGCCAGGTGTCCTTGACAGTCAAAGCCGTCTACACCGACGAAGCTGCTGTGCTCGGCCAACAAATCCTCGCCAACAACGCATTCTTCGACGCCAACTTTGATCCGAAAAACGACCGGCTCATTTTCATCAATAAGAAGTCTTCGGCATCGGCCGAACAAGCCAAATCAGCCGTTAAGGACGCACTCGTGAGCTACCCGAGTGCGAAAGTTAACGATGTCACGGGCGTGAAAGCTCAGGTTTCTGGCCAAGTCAACGGGCTCTTGACCTTCGTGTTTGGCCTCCTCGGTTTCGCTGTCATCATTGCGCTATTCGGTATTGCCAACACTCTGAGCTTGAGCATCGGCGAACGGACCAAAGAAATCGGCCTGCTGCGCGCCATTGGCATGACTCGATCACAAGTCCGTTCCGCGGTGCGATGGGAAGCGGTAATCATTGCGATTTTCGGTGCCGTGTTGGGCGTGGCGTTGGGTATTTTCGGCGGCTGGGCCCTGTTGCGTGTGTTGGCCTCCGACGGGTCAGTCACATTCGCACTGCCAACTGGTCAAATCGTTGCTGTACTTATCGCCGCCGGTGCCGCTGGCGTCTTGGCGGCGTTGCGACCCGCTCGGCGGGCAGCGAAGCTCGACATCCTGGCGGCCATAGCCACCAACTAATTGTTACTTGCGGTCAGGCAGGGGCGCTGAATACACCGCGCCGCTGTCGAGACCGAAAGCGGTGTGCAAGGCCCGCACGGCCTTCTCCACATCGCCGCTCGTGACGACCACCGAAATGCGAATCGTGGACGTCGAAATCATTTCGATGTTTACGCCGTTGTCGGCCAACACGCGGAACATTTTTGCGGCCACGCCAGGCGACGTTTTCATACCGGCACCGATGAGCGACACTTTGGCGATCGAAGCATTGTGATCGACGCCCTGAGCGCCGATCTGGGTTGCGACGTCGCTCACGATTTTCTCGGCCACCGCCATGTCGGCCTTAGGCATGGTGAAGGAAATATCTGTGGTGCCATCGTGTGAGGTGTTTTGCACGATCATGTCGACGTTCACGTTGGCCGCTGCCAGCGCCTCAAAAAGCACCGCCGAAATACCCGGCTTATCGGGCACGCTGCGCACTGTCACCTTGGCCTCGGTGGTGTCGTGGGTAATGCCGGAGATAATTGGTTCTTCCATAGAATTTTCCTTCGAGGTAACCCACGTGCCGGGCTCCCAGGTAAAGCTTGAACGGACGTACAACGGCACGTTGTGATTGCGAGCGAATTCGACCGATCGCAGCGCCAACACTCGCCCGCCGCTGGCAGCCATCTCCAACATCTCGTCGAAGTTGACGTGTTGCAATTTGCGGGCTTGGGGCACAATGCGCGGATCGGCGGAAAACACGCCTGTCACATCGGTATAAATTTCGCACACGTCGGCATCGAGCGCTGAGGCCACAGCTACGGCCGTGGTATCAGAGCCGCCTCGGCCCAAGGTCGTGATTTCATTGGCCGTCGAGACGCCCTGAAACCCAGCCACGACGCACACTTTGCCGTCGGCTAGGGCAGCCCGAACCCGGTCGCCGCGCACCTCAAGAATCTTGGCTTTGCCGTGGGTCTCGTCGGTGATAATGCCGACCTGGCTCCCCGTAAAGCTCATGGCATCAACGCCCACATCGGCCAGCGCCATACACAACAGCGCCATGCTCTTGCGCTCACCCACCGTGAGCAGCATGTCCATTTCGCGCCCAGGATGGGTCTTGGAAACGGCGTTGGCCAACGCCAGTAAATTGTCAGTTTCCTTGCCCATTGCCGATACAACGGCAACAATTTGATTGCCTTGCTTTTGGGTGTAGGCAATGTGTTCGGCAACTGAACGCATCCGATCGGCGTCGGCTACCGACGTGCCACCATACTTTTGAACGACCAAAGTCACGGCTAAAGGGTAGTCCGCCGGCTCCGCGGATTTCGAGGTGATATCCCCCAACGGGCGGCCAACTACTACCGTGTGCAAACTATGGCATCACCGAAACGTGAACATCAACGGTCCCTCCGACAAGCTCGCATCGAGGCGCAAGTCGCTCAAGTAAAGCGAGCAAAGACAAAATCGCTTATCACGCGGGTCGGCATTTTCGTGGCCGCACTGGTCGCCATCGGCGTGCTCGTCGCCGTGCTCTCTAAGGACGACACCAAGCCTGCTGTCGTGGCAACTACCACCACGACTACTGCGGTTGGGCAAACGACTACGACCGCTGTGCCTGTGCCCGTGTATGGCACCACCGATTGCCCACCGCCCGGCGGCGTGGTTGCGCCGGTCACCACGTTCTCGGCAGCACCGAAAAAGTGCATTGCCGACGAGGCCGTGTACACCGCCACGTTCGAAACCAGCGAAGGCACCGTTGTGGCCGAGCTGAATCAAAAGCGGTCGCCGGTAGGCGTGAACGATTTCGTGTTCCTGGTTCGAAATAAGTACTACGACAACACGTCAATCTTCCGCACCGACCCCGGACTCGACATCATTCAAGGCGGCTCGCCACACACGCAGAGCAACAAGGATGTAGGGCCTGGCTACCACTTCGCCGACGACCCGCTGAAATTCAAATACACCGAAGGCGACCTCATTTATGCCAACTCGGGCAAACCAAACTCGTCGGGTGGACAACTCTTCTTTGCCGCCGGTCCCAAGGTCAACTCGCTGGATTCTCAGGGTTCGTACATAACGTTTGGCCATATCACCCGCGGCCTTGACATTGTGAAGAAGATTCTGGCACTCAATGTTGGCACCGGCAACCTGGGCGGCAAGCCGTCCAAAGATGTCATTATCAAAACGGTAACCATCGAGGAGAAGGTCCCCGTCGGCTCATCAACGACCACGACAACTTCATCCACGACGCCTGGCTCGGCATCTACGACCACAAACGGTGCCCCGACGACCACGACCACCGTTGGTTCGACGACCTCGTCGAGCTAACTCGATAGGTAGTTGCCCCAATGGTGTTCCCAAAGGGTCGCGACGGTCGTACGATACCCCCCATGACATTCACGAGACGACTGGCGGCGGCACTGACGCTTGTCGCGTTCGGTCTCGTGACTTCAGCCACTGCGGCGTCAGCAGTCGACTACTGCACGCAGCCCGATGGCAGCGTAATCATTTGCGAAACGACGGTTCCTACTACTGACTCGCCGATCACCACGGTGTCAACCACAGCTCCAGCGACTGACCCATCGACGACTCGCTCAGCGACTACCACCACGACCCGGCCGAAGGCGACGACGACCACGGGCGTGTCGACAACGCCGGCGCCGACCGCGGCATCAACCGCTCCCGAGGCGCTCAGCACCACGACCGTGCCGCAGACACAAGCATCGGTGAGCTATGTGGAGCTTCCTTCGACGGTGCCCTCGCCGGAAACTTCGGCCGCCTCCAACACCGGCGACGCCACCGAGTCCACGATCCTGAGCAATCTGATCTCGAGTCGCACCCGTTCATCGAGCAACGACACCGGGCTCTCGACGTTGTCGCTCGTGCTCATTCTCGCCTGTGTGCTGTGGATTCTGGCTGTGTTGGCCTACTTCATTATCGATCGGCCGGTAGCGCGCCGCTAACGTCTCGGCGGTCATGTCCGCCCGCCCAACGTACCGCTCACGAATTTCTCGTTCCTCGATTCTGGTTCATTCGCTGCTCGCGTTTGGCGCCGGAGTGGTGTGGAGCTTTGGGACGCCAGCGGCCCGGTTGGCTAGCCAGGCCGACGCTTGGCAATACCTGATTTGGCGTTCGATTGGGATCATCGTGGTGATGGAGACGCTGGCGGTTGCGCGCCGCCGCACATCACTGTTAGTCGTGGCGTGGACATCGGGGCGCACGATGTGGGCCGCCAATGTCATGCTGTTACTGGCGTCGCTGGCCTACGTGTATTCGGTCAAAAACAACGTGGCGGCCAACACGGCGTTCTTGGCGTCGATGGGCCCCATCATTGCCGTGGTTATGGCGCACTTCATTCTCGGCGAGCGATTGACCCGCATCACGCTCTGGGCGGTGGCAATGGCATTCACGGGTCTCCTGGTGATGCTGGTCGGGGACCTGCATGGGGGCAGCCTCAATGGCAACATTTCGGCGTTGCTGTCGGCGGTGGGGTTTGCCGGGTATGCGGTGAGCATTCGCACTGACACGACCCGAGACTGGTCGCCGGTGCTGTGCGGTTACGCCTCGATCATGATTGTGCTGTGCGGGCTCGTGACCATTGTGAACGGGCGCACGCTAATACCGCCCTGGAGCAGCACTGGGTGGGCGCTGTTTCACGGTGCCGTGCTCATTGTCGTGGGCACGTTGTTCTTTAATCAGGCGGCCACACAAATACCAGCGGTGGGCATGATGGTGTTTGCCCAGGCGGAAATGGTGCTCGCACCTTTGTGGATATTTTTCAAATTTGACGAACGCCCCAAGCCGGCGGTCCTCGTCGGCGGGGCGATCATCATGACAGCCGTGGTCGGCAAAGCGGTACTCGACGCTTGCGTGCAGCGCCGAGCAACAACTGATCGCTAGAAGCCTGTGGCCCGGCCGTGAACCATGGGCTGGTTCAGCGTAAATGCCCCGGTCGACCCGTAGAACGTGGCGTCACCAAATGAGAACACACCACCGTCTGAGGCAAATAGCCAGTAGCCAGATCCGTTGATGGTGTGATCAATTCCGACGATCGGCTTGTTGAGAGCTTGGCCGCCCATCGAGCCGTAGAACGCCGCGTCCCCGAAAGCGAAAATGCCGCCATCTCTTGCCACTAACCAATAGCCCTTGCCGCTGACTGTGCGCGACAGGCCCACCACTGGTTGGTTCAATCGGAGGTCTCCCGTCGAACCGTAAAACGCCGCGTCGCCATAAGAGAAGATCCCGCCATCGCTGGCGACGAGCCAATAGCCGTGGCCTGATGGCGTCGAAGCCATACCAACTACTGGCAGGTTGAGTTTGATACCGCCGGTCGAGCCGTAAAACGCCGCGTCGCCGAATGAGAATATTCCTCCGTCAGCGGCAACGAGCCAGTAGCCGTGGCCTGACGGTGTGGCGGCACATCCCACGATTGGTTGGTTGAGACGAGTGGCGCCCATGGAACCCAGGTACGGCGAATCGCCGTAGTTGAACACGCTGCCGTCAGCCGCGCACAAGGTGTAGCCCCTGCCACTGGGAGTCGTGGACATATCGACGACAGGCGAGTTGAGGTGTTCACCGCCCGCCGACCCCTCGAATTTGTGATCGCCGAAAGCGAAGATGCCGCCGTCGCTGGCCACCATCCAATATCCAATTGACGAGATCGATTGATCGCCCGACGAGGAGTTGGTGATGGTGATCGACTCGAAGCGGATGATCGGGATCGGAGCGAGGCCGGCAATGGTGAGAATCGTCAAACCCGATGAACCTCGAGTGAGCGTCGCTGCTCGTTGGCCAGCATCGATGACGAGTGTGTCACTTCCCGAGCCGCCATCGAAAAAGTACTTCGATAGGCCGGTGTTGTCGACACTAAAGGTGACGTTGTCATCTCCAGCACCGGGCGAAACGTTGACCGATTCGATACCGGTATACGTGGCGTAACTGCCGACACTCGGCGTGATCCGCTCGCCGTCGATCGCCCACACGTCGGGGCCTGATGTGCCGCGGATATTGGCGGTGTCGGTGCCCGACGTACCCGAGTCGCTAATCGTCATCGGGCCCACGAAGCCGCCGGGCAGGATGTTGTAGGTGTCACTCATGCCGAGGCCGTCGAAGACAGACCCGAGTGGGCGGGTGTATTGCAGCGTGAAGCTATCCGCGCTTGGCACTGCGCCTCCGCTGTCGCCAAGTGTGAGCGCTTGTTGGAAGCCAGCATTCTCGATGCTAGAGAAGGTGACGAGGAGGAGGCTGCCTTCCTTCATCGTGCCATTGGCGACCGTCGGGTCGACGCCGCCAAGCGGGGTGACATATCGCAATTGGTCCAGCGTTCCGGTGCCGCCGCTTACGGTGTAATCCAGCACCGGGATGCCGCCAATACGCGACACCTGCGTGACCGAAATCGTGTCGTCGCCAGCGGCGCCGTTGATCACGATGTGCTCGATGTTGTACAGCTTGGTGATCACGCCGTTAACGGTCACCGCGTTTTCGGTGGCGCTAATGATGTCGGGCCCGGCAGTGGTGTTGAAGGTCACCGTGTCGATGCCTGGGCCGCCGATAATGACATCAGGCATGGCATCTGCGTTGATCGAGTCGTTGCCACCCATGGCGCACACGACGTCACCGGCAAACGCGGTAATGGAGTCGGGGTTCGCCGTGCCTTGGCGGAGCGGAGTACAGAGGTAACCAACGTTGAGCGTCACCGTGCTTGAGGGAGATAACAGTGTGCCATCGGAAACTTGATACAAAAATGTGTCTACTCCGACGAAGTTCACGTTTGGCTTGTACGTGCAGACGAGCGAGCTACAAGACACCGTGCCGTTAGCTGGCGCGCTCGGCACAGCTGACAGCAATGCAGCCTGTTCGATATTCGCGTCGGTGCCGGTAACAGTGATCTGTTTTGCTCCCGGGTTTTGATCTACCAGAATCGGCGGCGTATTGGCGCTCGAGGGGGCCGTGTCTGCAACGGTGACCAAGAACGTTGAAGAACTCGTGTTCGTTACAGCGTCGCCGGATGTATCAGTAACCGTGAGTGTGATCAGTGCCGTGGCACCGACTGGGGCATCGGCGGCGGCCGTGACACTCACGGTTCGGTTCGAGCCCGAACCGCCGGGTAAAGGAATAATTTTCGTATTGTTTGATGTCGCGCCAAGTGTCAGCGTAGCTGCAGGGGTCTCGGTATCGCCGACAGTGACGGGCAGTGCGCCGGTGCTCGCCGTTACCTTGATTGCCGCGGGCGGAGCCACCGTCGACACCGTCGGAGAAATATTCGTGAACGACACGTTGAACGAGGAGGTCGTCGGCGTGTTCGCGCCATCTTGAACAGTCACCGAAATTGGATACACAACATTCGGCGACGTGCCCAGATTGCCCGCCACAGAAAAGGTCCACCCACGCGTAGTCGCACCCGCTACTCCCGCGACGAGCGGGGAAACTGACACGCCTGCGGGGCCTGTTGCCATGACTGTCACCGCGCCTATGGTGTCCGCGTCGGCCACAGTGACGGTCAGCGTGCCGGTGGAATTCGTGTATCCGATAACCGGTGGAGGAGCGGGCAGGGTGGCCTTCGGCGTGAAGTTGGCGAAGGTGACCACAAACGTCGATGGAGCAGCTGGAGTGATGCTGTCCGTGGCATGTAGTGTGATCGTTGCCGCCGTTGCAACACCGTCACCGGTGACAGTCACCGTCTTCGCAGCAGTGTTGACCACCACGCCAACGCTGGCAGGTACCGCGGTAGCTTGGAGCAGCGTGATCGACCCGGCAGCGGTATCGGCGTCGGTAATGGTGACCGCCAGTGCACCAGTGGTGCCGTTGAGCGCAGCGACGGTCTGATCCGGCACGGTCATGATCACGGGGGCGGCGTTGTTGAAGGCGACGGTGAACGTGCTCGAGACCGGTAGGTTGACATTATCGTTGGCGGTGACGGTAACCGTGACAGTGCCGACGGGGTTGCCAGCCAGGCCAGTCACGGTGACGGTGCGAGCTGCAATGTTGGCGAACGTCGTAACGGTTCCGGGAGCGTCGGATGAAGCGGTCAGGGTGACAGCGGGGGTGTCAACGTCCGCCACCGTCACCGCGAGCGGCCCGGT
>JAYWAI010000155.1:0-2175 GCA_043782545.1 Acidimicrobiia bacterium | reverse complement strand
GCGCGGCGGACCAAATTGATAATGCCGCAGATGATCAGGGCGACCGCATACACGGCGGTCCGAATCGGGAAAACTGCGAGGATCATTAGTAACTCATTCCGGGGAGACGACGAGTAGTCGGTGGCCAACGATCTATTGATGGTTGGCCGGCATCAGAAACGTGCTCGCTCCAGATCACGCCATCCCAGTATCGATATTCGTGGCGACCATACGGGTCACGTGCCCATCGGGCCGGATGGTCGACGGCAGACTCTGGAATTGGCAGCGCCTGCGCCAAGGGTTGGGCTGGCGTCAAGGGTTGCGTCACAGGCCGAGGAGTCGGGTCGATCGACTGGGGCGTTGCAGCCGGTAACGGTATGCCTGGATGATCGATGTAAATCTTCTTGGGCGCGCCCGATTGCAGCGCTGTTACCGGAACTGCATCGCGTTGAACACCTGTCTGACTCAGCACTGGCACGACGGGCGACAATTCGGGTTGGTTTTGTCGTGGCGATTCCATGAGCGGGGCCGCCAACTCGGCTACGGCGTCCGTGATTAGCGGTCCGATTTGTCCGTCAGGTCGATTGGGCGGGTAAGCCGTGCCCGGGGTGGCCGGAAATTTCGATGGCATCGCCGTCGTGGCTATCGCTCCGGGACTGGCTTGAAGTGTGACCGTTGTTAAGGCCTGAAATGCTCTAAATTCCGCGGTTGACATCTGGAGATCGGTGGCAAGCCGGTACTCCGCGGCTCGACGGATAATGAGGGTTGCCAGAGCCTTGGTGTCGGTGCCCTTAGGAAAGTGAACAGAAAAATAGACTTCTCGCTCGACCCCGTTGACTCGTTCAAACACGCCGAACCTGAGCGCATCCACAGTTTTGGCGCTGGTTTTTTCTTGGAATCCGACTGAGGAAAGCCACCGATACCGCACTTGTCCGACGAGCATCTTGCCTTTGCGGCGGTGTGAGGCCATGGCGTGACTAGCGGCGTTGAGAGCGAGGGCTCCAACTCCGCCGTACCAACCACCACCCTTGTCGTACTTCGAACACGCGACGGCAAAGCGAGAGTCAGTGATGTAGACGGTCGCTGTGATGTCAGATGCGCCGGCGACCCGATTCAGGGTATTTCCGACTCGCTGCTCAACACGCAGAGTTTTGGCGAAGAGTGTCTTGACCTGCTTACCGTCGGCTGGTTCGAGCTGGATGCTGCTGGGCTCGTTGCCGGTAATCGGGTATAGGCCAGCATCGTTGCCGTCGGATTCGTCGCGAATAATGATGACGTTAAAACTCATTGACGGCGTTGAAACTCATTGACGTTGGAGCGGTTGACACGTGCCGAACCTGAACCAAATTTAGGGAGGCAGCCGAACACGTAGGCAAGCGTCAATATTGGACCTGTGATTCCGAAGATCGATGACATCACGAGATAAATTCGCCACCAACTGCGGTTCAGACCCGCCGCGACCCACTGGTGTTGTGGTCGCCTCATCGCGTCAAGAGTGGCGATCCACGTCGGTATGTAAAAAATGGCGAAGAATGTCCCAATCATTGTTTTCCCGCTCCGTTATGCACCGTCGTGAAACGATCGTCTGATGAATCGACACGTTGTACAAATAATTGAGAAGAAATTCAAGGCCTCGTGGTACATGTACTCGGGTACATGTACCACGAGGCACTAGGGCGACTATTGAGTGCCGAAATTAGTGCACCACTATTTTTCCGGCCATAAAGACGAATACTGGGGCGCGATAGTCAAGTGTGACTGTTTGACCCTCGGCAACGTTCAAAGTCGCCGACGCCTTGGCACACGCCATGCCGAGGTAACGGTAGTTGATATCCACAACGTGTGTGCCGGCTGCGACGGTGACGTATTGCTCTCCCCACGGTCCGCTATTTGTATAGCCGTCGACCGTCACATTGACCTTGATGAAGTTCAAAACCCAAGCGAATGGGTTGTGTTTCGTGATGACCTTGAGGGTGCCGCTCATGTGTTACTCCTTGTTGGAAATTTTCGAGATGGTACTCGATCGATATTGGCTGTGGAGTCGAGTCGCTCACTCGTTAGTGTCCGGTGATGGGGAAAATTCGGTTGGTGGGTGCGGGTTTGGCGTTGGCGCTAACGGCGTCGGTTGTCGGTGGGGGAGGCAGCGCTGGTGCTTACCCGACTGGCGGCGCGTTGGCGTCGGTTCAGACGTTGACG
>JAYWAI010000154.1:0-5820 GCA_043782545.1 Acidimicrobiia bacterium | reverse complement strand
TGGTGTTGTTCGCCATCATCTTCTATTGGACGCCGCCACATTTCTGGGCGTTGGCCGTGAAATACGCCGACGACTACCGCAATGCTGATGTGCCAATGCTGCCCGCAGTAACCGACCTGCGCACCGTTGGCGTGCGAATCGTGTGGTACTCGGTGGTACTCGTGGCAATCACGATTGGCTTCGCTCCGGTGGGCCATATGGGTTGGTATTACACGGTTTCAGCGATTGTGCTTGGTGCGGCTTTTCTGGCCATGGCCGTCAAATTATTGCGGACACCGACGCCCAAAGTTGCCATGCGACTCTTTGGTTTTTCGATCACCTATCTCACGCTCTTGTTCGTAATGATGGCCGCGGATCAACTCATCCGCAACGGCTAATTCGCGACTCGGTTTCGGACGGCAGCAAACGGTTAACGCGGGCGGTAGACGTCGGCGCGGTGTTGCACTCTGATGATCACGACGGTCTGGGTGGCTTTGTCAATTTCGTAGATGACGCGAAAGTCGCCTCGGCGCGCTGACCAGAGGCCTTCGAGTTCTCCGACGAGTGCCTTGCCGGCCCGGCGCGGGTTCTCCGCTATTCCGCCTTGCATTGGTGCGATAGCGACATGCCGGATTTTCTCGGGTAGCCGCCCAAGGTGGCGTCGACTCTCGGGTGTGAGCTCGATGTCGTACACGACGAATTCCTATTGATTGAGAACGTCCGCGAGTTTGATCTTTTTGCCCGCCGCCGATTGGGCACGTGACCGTTTGATCGATGCCATCATCTCGGGATCACGTGAAATCTCGAGCGACTCCTCGAGTGAGTCCAGGTCGTCGGGGCTGATTAACACAAACGATGGACGGCCGTTGCGGGTGACGAGAATGCGATCGTGTTCATTTTCGACTCGTTCGGCGAGTTCCGAGAGGTGGGCCTTGGCATCGCTGAACGGGACGGTGTTTGTCATAGGTCAATATTATGACCTATTCGGGTGACAATGATTCACCGGCCCGGGCCGTGAGTGGCGCGACGGGCGTGCTTACATGACGGCATGGGGAATTCGATTCGTCGATTATTGATTGCCAATCGGGGCGATATCGCGGTGCGTATCGAGCGCACCGCCACCGAACTCGGTATCGAGTCCGTGATGTTGCCCGGGGAGTCGGTGGCTGATTTTTTAGATGTGACTCGCGTGGTGCAAGCTGCGTTGGATTTTCGCTGTGACGCGGTGCACCCGGGCTACGGATTTCTGAGCGAGAACGCCGCCCTGGCGCAGGCCTGCGCAGAAGCTGACATCATCTTCGTGGGGCCGTCGCCGGAGGTCTTGGAAACGTTTGGCGACAAGGCCGCGGCGCGTGCGCTCGCGGTGTCGCTCGGGGTGCCAGTGTTGGTGGGAACGGCGAGTGGCGTTACCCTCGACGAGGCACGTGAATTCATGTCTGCGATTGACGGATCTGTGTTGGTGAAGGCCGTTGCCGGCGGTGGTGGGCGCGGAATGCGGGTGGTGCATTCGGTTGACGAGCTCGCCGACGCTCTCGCCGCGGCATCGCGTGAAGCACTCGCGGCGTTTGGCAACGGCGATGTTTTCCTGGAGCAGCTGTTGGCGAAGGCGCGGCATATCGAAGTCCAAATCGTGGGTGACGGCAGCGGAGCGGTGACGCATCTTGGAGAACGAGAATGCACGCTGCAACGGCGTCGGCAGAAGGTGATCGAGGTTGCGCCATCGCCGTCTTTGACCACCTCGGTGCGCGACGAATTATGTGAGTGGGCCATGCGAATGGCGAGCGCGGTGAACTACCGGGGCGTGGGCACGCTTGAGTTTTTGGTGGCCGATGGCGCTGCGTATTTCATGGAAGCCAACCCTCGCATTCAGGTGGAGCACACGGTCACAGAGATGGTCACCGGTGTCGACATCGTGGCGGTGCAATTGGGCCTCGCGGCCGGGGGATCGCTGGTCGACGTTGGCCTCGGCTCGGGGGTTGCACCGCGGGGTTTCGCGGTGCAAGCGCGGGTCAACGCCGAGGCAATGCAATCCGATGGCGCCGTGTATCCGAGCTTAGGCACGATCACCGAGTTGGCTTGGCCGAGTGGTCCTGGCGTACGAGTTGACACTTACGTCAAGTCGGGCGATGTAGTCGGCGTCGGGTACGACTCGCTCGTGGCCAAGATCATTGTTCATTCGAATTCGAATGATCCGCGCGTCGGCTTTGCGAAGCTTGAACGAGCGCTCGGGCAGACGTCTATGGGAGGGTTGTCAACCAACGTCGAGTATTTGCGAGCGGTGTTGCAGCATCCGTTCGTGCAGGAAAACGACGTGAGTACGACGTTCCTTGACGATCATGTGTGCGAGCTCGTGACCCCTGCTGAAATCGCGCACAACGTTGGGTTCGACGGTGACGACGTTGTGATAGCGGCGCCGATGCCGGGCACGATCGGTTCGATACTTGTGGCCGTCGGCGATCTAGTGCACGTCGGTGCCGACCTGGTGGTGATGGAGGCCATGAAGATGGAGCACCTGATCGTCGCCACGACGTCTGGTGTGGTGGGGTCGGTTGCGTGTGCTCAGGGCGAAACGGTCGCGACGGGTCAGGTGCTGATCACCATCAATCCCGCTGAAATGGGTGACGTACTGGCCAGATCTGAAGCTGTTTTCGACCTCGATCACATCCGCCCCGATCTCGCTGAAACACTTGAGCGGCAAGCGATTACCCGCGACGAACGCCGCCCTGATGCCGTGGCGCGTCGGCGCAAAACCGGCCAACGCACGGCGCGCGAAAATCTCGTCGACCTTGTGGACGCTGGATCGTTCATCGAATACGGTGCACTCACGCTGGCCGCGCAACGACGACGCCGCACGCTCGACGATCTCATCAATCGCACGCAGGCCGATGGGATGGTCGGCGGTATCGGTTCTGTAAACGGCGAGCTCTTTGGCCCTGAGGCCAGTCGCTGCGCAGTGATGTCATACGACTACACCGTGCTGGCCGGCACCCAAGGGTTGCAGAATCATCGCAAGAAAGATCGGCTGTTTGAACTAGCTGAAAAGCTGCGATTGCCGATCGTGTTTTTCACCGAAGGCGGTGGCGGGCGTCCCGGCGACACTGACGGCTTGGGCGCGGCCGGGCTCGACTGTATGGCATTTGCACTCTTCGCTGGGCTCAGTGGTTTGGTGCCGTTGGTCGGCATCAATTCCGGACGCTGTTTCGCGGGCAACGCGGCGATCCTTGGCTGTTGTGATGTGGTGATCGCCACCAAGAATTCCAACATCGGGATGGGCGGCCCGGCCATGATCGAAGGCGGTGGTTTGGGCGTCTACTCGCCCGATGAGGTCGGCCCGATGAACGTGCAAGTGCCCAACGGCGTTGTCGACATTTTGGTCGACGACGAAGCCGAAGCAGTTGCCACAGCCAAGAAATACCTTTCGTACTTTCAAGGCGCGTTGCCGACCTGGGAGTGCGCCGATCAACGAGCGTTGCGTGCCGCGATTCCTGAGAATCGTTTGCGCGTGTACGACGTACGCAACGTGATCGACGGCCTGGCCGATACCGAATCGGTGCTCGAAATTCGGCGGCATTTTGGTGTCGGCATGATCACAAGTTTTGCTCGTATCCAAGGCAAGCCAATTGGCGTCGTCGCTAACAATTCCGAGCACTTGGGCGGCGCGATCGATTCCGACTGTGCTGACAAAGCAGCCCGGTTTATGCAACTGTGCGACGCCTACGACATCCCGATTTTGTTCCTGTGCGATACGCCAGGGATGATGGTCGGCCCCGATATCGAGGCCACCGCGTTGGTGCGTCATTGCTCACGAATGTTTGTGACCGGAGCCAGTTTGACGGTGCCATTTTTCACGATCGTGTTGCGCAAAGGATACGGCCTCGGCGCGCAAGCCATGGCCGGCGGGAGCTTCAAAGCTGGCGTGTTTACCGTCGCCTGGCCGACGGGAGAATTCGGCGGCATGGGGCTCGAAGGTGCTGTGAAACTCGGCTACCGAAATGAACTCGCGGCCGTCGAAAATGTCGACGACCGCAACACCGAATTCAACCGTCGAGTGGCTCAAATGTACGAACACGGTAAAGCGATTTCGACAGCCAGCTACTTCGAAATCGACGACGTGATCGACCCCGCCGATTCTCGTCATTGGATCTCCACTGCACTGCGAGCCGCGCCGCCAACGCCGCCCCGCACCACCAAAAAACGCCCCTGCATCGATAGCTGGTGAACGCGTAGGCTCAAAATATGTCTGAGAACCGAAGCACGATAGAACTCGAAGTCGTAGTCGTGGGCTCGACCGAGGAGGTGTGGCGGGCGATTGCAACGGGGCCCGGCATCTCGTCGTGGTACGTGCCTCATAGCGTCGAGGAACGCGCTGGAGGCGTAGCGACTGCGTCATTTGGCCCCGGCCCTGAGATGCAGGTTCCTGGTCGCGTTGCGGTATGGGATCCGCCGCATCGCATCGTGTTCGACGGCGGCGAGGGCGTCGGCGGGATGACCTTCGAATGGACGATCGAACCTCGCGATAGCGGCACGTGCGTGGTGCGGCTCGTGAATGCTGGCTTTGGCACCGGAGCCGAGTGGGACGGTCAACATGACGCCATGACGGGTGGCTGGAAACTGTTCATGTTCAACCTCAAGTTGCACCTCGAACACTTCGGCGGGCAGACGGCAACGACCAGCTTACCAATGGCCGTGTGGCCGAACTCGCCCGAGTCCAGCGTCTGGCAAAGACTTACAAATGCGCTTGGCATCTCCGCGAATCCTGGGCTTGGCGACCGGATTTCAGCGAACGCGGCAGACGCTCCGGCACTATCCGGAACGGTTGTGGACGCCGGAGCGAATCGGCTCGCATTGCTCCTCGACGCGCCGGCCACCGGCACGGCGATCATCGCGGCGGAAGGCATGGGCGAGACGACGGCCATTTCGATCTGGATGTACTTGTACGGTGCCGGCGGCCAAGCCGCCGCCGAACGCGACGAGCCCTTATGGACCAGTTGGCTCGCTTCGCGGAGCTGACTTGCCTCGTCGTCACTGGTAATCTTCGACTAGGGACTTGACCTCGATTATTGAAGTGCGATCCGGGGTGCGTAGCGGGAAGCCCTGCTTCAAGTGCACGAGGATCACGGTTTACGACGTGCTCGAATATCTCGCAGGAGGCATGACACCAGCGCAGATCGTCGAAGATTTTCCGGATCTCTCCGATCGCCACGTCCGTGCTGCTCTGGAATTCGCGGCCTTACGCGAGCATCGGTTGGCCGTGCCAGCGTGAAGCTGTTGTTCGATCTGTCGTCGAAGACCTACTTACTGCAAACCTAGCTGCGATCGCCGAGTTCGGTCGCGCCGCCGGGGATGCTTTGCTTGTACTACCCGGCTTGAGTCTTTGACTGAGATGTCAGGTTTACCCATCGAGTGAACGACGAACCCTTATGGTCAGCGTGGCTCGTTGCGCGGAGCTGACTCGCCGCCGCACGGTCAAACCGCGCGCTAGCTGCGGGCGAGGGTGAGGAGTGGGGACATGTCACCCGCATCGGCGGATTGGAGTGCCTTGATGTATCGCCGGCGGAGTACCTCGTCGACACTGGTGCCATCGGCGGTGCCCCAGGTCAGCGGCGGCTGGTTGTTGATGTGTAAGTAGATGTCTGCCATGAGGCGAGCGTGTCGACCATTTCCGTTTGCGTACGGGTGCACGCTCACCAAGCGATGATGCAACCGGACGGCGGTTTCGGAGGCCTCATAGGCGGCGTGTTGGTGCCAGTAAAGAGCGTCGTCAAAAAGCAGTTTGGTTTGGGTCACAACCTGGTTGGGTTCAACGCCAATGTTGGTGACACGGGTACGGTGTTTTCCGGC
>JAYWAI010000153.1:0-5826 GCA_043782545.1 Acidimicrobiia bacterium | reverse complement strand
TGAAGACGCCGCTCCTAAACCTCGTGCACCCCGACGATGCAATGATCGCCGAACTAGCCGAGCTGGCCGCTCGTGGAATCCACGATCCCGCAGTCATGCCGTTTGGCGTGCCGTGGACCGACCTGCCCAGTGACGGCACCCAGCAACGCTCGTCCATGCAACACATGTGGGCTAATCGGGCAAACTTTCAACCCGACAACTGGCATCTCTCCATGGCCGTGGTCATCGACGAGCAGGTAGTTGGTGTTCAGGGCGCGTTAGCCAAAGACTTCGGCAAATTGGGTGTTTTTGAAACCGGATCGTGGCTCGGTCAGGCATACCAAGGCAAGGGCATCGGCAAAGAAATGCGCTCTGCGATTCTTCACCTTATGTTCGATTGTTTCAACGCAACAGAGGCCACCACGCGGGCATGGGCGTTTAACGAGGCATCCAACGGGGTGACTCGCTCGCTGGGCTACGAGCCCAATGGGCGCGAAACAAAACTCAACCGCGACCAACCGACGGAGTCCAACGATTACACGCTCAGTCGCAGTCGATGGGAGCAACAGCGCCGCGATGACATCACCGTTTTCGGGGCGGAGGAGTGCCGCAGACTTGTCGGCCTGATCTGACAATTGCGCCGCATCTTCTGTACCGTGCTCGCAGGACTTTCCTCTGCCCGCCCAGAGGCCCGACAGTGAGGTTCGAATGAAACGTCATCTCCTACTCTTGACTTCGATTGCTGTACTTGCCTCCGGCCTTACCGGATGCGCTCGTGACAACGCCCCAGGAGCAGCAACGACCAAACCGACTGCGGTACCGGTAGCAACGACGTCAACGCCCGGGGCAACTACCGTGCCCACCAAGGCACCGGCGGCGTTCGCTCCCGTCAAAGCCGGCGTACTTACCGTGGTCACTAGCCTGCCTGGTACCGGATTTTGGGACGGCTCGCTCGACGACATCACCAAGGTCAACGCCGGATACGAATACAACATCGCCGTTGCCATGGCCACCCACCTTGGCCTGAAACTTGAGCTTCGCACCGAAAAATTCGAAGACATAGATGCCGGCAAAGTAGTCAACTACGACCTCATCCTCACGCAGCTCAGCATCAACGATCGCCGCAAAGGTTTCTACGATTTCACGGCCGCGTATTTTCAGTCCGATCAGGGCATATTGGTACGTACTGGCACCGCGGTCGATGGCCTCGACACGGCGAAAAACCTTCGATGGGGTATCCAACCCACCACGACCGGAAGCGACTACCTCCTAGCTCGCGTTCAGCCGGCCGCCAAAGCCGCCGAGTTTCCTGACCTCACCAAAGGTTTCGACGCCGTCGAAGCTGGGACGATCGATGCCTTCATTATGGATACAGCAATCGTGCTTCGCAGGGCTGCTGACTCCAAAGGCAAACTGGTTGTGGCTGCGCAGTTCAAAACGGGTGAATTGTACGGTGGCGCCATGCCGAAGGGTTCACCTAACAAAGCAGTCTTCGACGGCATTTTGAACGGCCTCGCCACCGACGGTTCGCTGGCGAAATTTGCCACCCAAAGCCTCGGCGGAAATCCGAACGACATCAAATACATCGGGTAATTTTCGCGCTCACAAAGTGACCCTGGTCACATAGGCAAATCTAGGGCTATGATGCGGCCTTCGTTTCCCTACCTAGGAGCACATATGCGCGCATCAACGCGTTTCCTCGCTGTAGCAATGACCCTTGGCATTATTGCCACCGGTTGCAGCAGCGATACCAAAGCCGTCACCGCCGGCAAGATCGGTAACTGTGAGCTGAAGGGCAAGAAGGGCTCTAGCCCAGTCACCCCGGTCAAAGCCGGTCAACTCACCGTCCAAACTTCCCTGCCCGCCCCTGGCTGGTTCAACGGCGATACGCCAGAATCCATCAAAGACGGCGCTGAGTATTGCTTCGCCGCCAACGTGGCGTGGCGTGCTGGCCTCGACAAAGTCGTCATTGACAACGTCGACTTCGGTGCCATGCAATCGGGCCAAACCAAGGATTTCGACTTCGCCTTGGCCGAAATTTCCATCACCGACAAGCGCAAGCAAGTAGTTGACTTCTCAGCGCCGTACTTCGGGTCCGACATCGGGCTCCTCGTGAAGACCGGCACCAAGGTGCCCGATACCGCAGCATTGAAGAAGCTCAAGATCGGTATCCAAGAAGCCACGACCGGTGGAGATTTCGTACTGGCTAACGTCAGCAAGGGCGCCAAATCATTCCCCGATGCCGCCAGCATGTTTTCGGCATTAACGTCCGGCGTGATCGACGTAGCCATGACCGACACGGCCATCGTGCTCGGCCAAGCCGCCGATTCCAAGGGTGCCCTCGAGGTCGTTGGTCAGTACAAGACCGGCGAAAGCTACGGAGCGCTCCTACCCAAGGGCGCCGATAACAACGCCAAATGGGATGCCATTCTCAAGAGCGTCGTCGACGACAAAACGCTCAACGGTCTGATCAATACCTACCTCATTGCTATCTGGAAGGGCGACCCCGCCAAGGTGCCGTACCTGACCGCATAACGCATCTGCGAACTTTCGAATCGTAGGAATATGTCCTCGCATGAAAGTGATGGCCTGCTGACGCCTACCAACGTCGGCAGGCCATCGGCTGTGGTACCGAATCGGCGAGCGCTGGCCTGGTGGGCGCTCGTGCTACAAGCCGTCGCTGTCGTAGCGGTCGGCCTGTCCCTGACGTTGCTGAAAAGCACGCTCAACTTCAGCCACGCCGACATTCCACAAGTACCGACCGTTGGCCAGCAATACAAAATTTTTGAATGCGGTACCACTCACAAAGTGGCCAACGCCGCTCTATACAGCAAAAAAGTGAAAGATCCAGCCGACGAAGTAAAGGCACCCGCCGATGTTTCGGTGCCATTGCCCCCCGGGTGTTACACCGCCGTTCCGATTAACGACCCAGAACACAAGGTCGCCACCGTCACACTCAATGCGCCCGAAACCTCGCGCGACAACGTCGCAACGGCGCTGCTGTGGCTTATTTTGGCTGCTGTTCTCGCAACGCTCATCTTCCCAATCAAAGCGCTTGCCGCGTCGTTTACATCATCCAAGTCGTACAACGCGGGTGACCTCATCGAAGCACGTCGACTCGCTGAGCGCGTACGGCAGCAGGCCGCCTTCGGGGCCGGTCTCGCCGTAGCCTTCCTGGTCGTCTCCTTCGTCATCCTCCTGATGGGATCAGCCGACGGAGGGTTGCGAAAGCCCTACCTCAAATACTCGCTCATGAGCGCCAAATTCGGTCTGCTCGGCAGCGCCTTCTTGCGGAACGTGTGGATCTTCTGTTGGGCCGAGCCACTTGTTCTCATCTGGGGGCTCATTGTGGCCCTGGCCAGGATGGCGCCTGGGAAAGCCGGTCGTCCCATCCGGGCGCTGGCTCGTTTTTACATCAACCTGTTTCGCGGCGTACCCGCTGTCATCGTCATCTACATCTTGGGGTTCGGGCTACCCAACAGCAACTTGCCGGTGCTTTCGACATTGGGGTCCAACAAATACGCAATCCTGGCGCTCACGCTGACATATGGGGCCTACGTGGCTGAGGTTTACCGCAGCGGCATCGACAGCATTCACTGGAGCCAAACCGCGGCGTCTCGTTCGCTGGGCCTGTCTGGCCCGGCCACCATGCAATACGTGATTGTCCCTCAGGCAATCCGTCGAATTATTCCGCCCCTACTCAACGACTTCATTGGCCTGCAAAAAGACACATCGCTAGTTGGCTACGTTGGCGTGCTCGAGGCCTTTAGCCAGGCCCGCCAACTCAATAGCAACTACTCAAACCTGTCGTTTTTAACGGTGATCGCCATCATGTTCTACGTCATTACGGTTCCCCAGGCATGGCTCGTTGATCGACTTATCGAGCGCGACAACAAACGCACGAAGGCCAGGGGCTGATATGGCATTCATCGAGCTCAACAACGTCCACAAAACGTTCGGCACCAACCACGTTTTGCGCGGTGCAAATTTGCACGTTGACGAGCATCAGGTGGTCTGCCTGATTGGCCCATCGGGCTGCGGCAAGAGCACGCTGCTTCGCTGTATCAACTCACTCGAACTCATCGACGAGGGCGAAATCCGCCTCGACAATGATCGCGTTTCAGGGCCGGGCGTCGACGTCAACAAACTCCGCCAGGACGTCGGCATCGTGTTTCAAAGTTTCAACCTTTTCCCACACATGAGCGTGCTCAAAAACGTGACTCTGGCGCCCATTAAGGTGCTCGGAAAATCGAAAGAGCAAGCCGAATCCGTGGCCATGACGTTGCTGGCGCGCATTGGCCTTGAAGCCAAAGCGTTGGAGTACCCCGACCGGCTCTCGGGTGGGCAGCAACAGCGCGTCGCCATTGTGCGCGCTCTGGCCATGGACCCGCGCGTGATGTTGCTCGACGAGATCACCTCAGCGCTGGACCCCGAGTTGGTCAGCGAAGTGCTCAATATCGTTCGTGACCTTGCCGCTGAAGGAATGACCATGTTGTTGGCGACTCACGAAATGGGATTCGCGCGCGAGGTGGCGAGCAAAGTGTGTTTCTTATACGAAGGCGTGGTGCACGAGGAAGGCCCGCCCCAACAAATCTTTTCCGAACCCCAAAACGAGCGAACGCGCGCTTTCCTCAAGCGAATTATCGAAGCCGGTCGGCTGTAGAATTCACCTCCGGTGATGAAAAAGAACCTCTTGACCAGCCAGTCAAAAATTCCTTGACCAAACGGTCCAGAATTGCTTGCCAAAAATCGCATTCCAGATTATGTTGCCACCCAACAACACAACCCAGGGGGCTGGAAATGGCACATGTGGAAACGACGTCTCTGATTCCGACGCCGGACATTTTGGACACCAACTGGAATCAGTTCTCCGAATGTATTGGTCACACCTCTTTGTTTTTCCCACCCCGCGCCGAACGCCCGCAAGCCCGCGAACGCCGTGAAGCCAAAGCAAAAGTAATTTGCGCGGCGTGCAATGTCTCCTGGGAGTGCCGCTGGTACGCCCGATTCAGCCGCGAGTACGGATTTTGGGGTGGCGAGAGTGAAGCGCAACGGGCCGAGGCTGGTTTCCCAGTACCGGCGCCCATTGGGGGACGGGGCCGCAATCGCGCCGCAAAGCAAGCCCGAGAACTCATCACCGCCTAACGCAGCGTGCGGCTGCAGCAGCACACATCTGCGATGTCCGCTACCTAAAGGTATCGAGCCAACACTTTTCGTGCCGTTTCGCGTCGCAAGTCAATCCATTGTGGCGGGGCAACCACTGAAGCCCCTGACCCGAGCCTGCACAACAGTGTGCCCAGCCATTCCTCATTGGTGACTGGAATAGCCGCGACCACGCGTCCGTTATCAAGCGATTCGAAGACCACGCCAGCGACCGACGCGACGAGGTCGCGCTGGTGGTCATCGATCACCACTCTTGCGACCGTGGAAGCGCCGTCTTGCACACCGTCGTCGCCACGCCTCGATTCGTGCTGGGACGCTTTGTCACTCAGCGCTTGGGCTCGCACCACACGGTCGAGCCGAAAAGTCCGCCACGCGACCGAGCTCTGACACCACGCAGCTACGTACCACTGGCGATCCCGCAGCGTCACATCCACGGGTTCGATAGTCCGGACCGTCGACTCGTCTCGCCACGCCGACTGGTATTCGATTTCAACACAGACGGCGGCTTCGATCGCGTCGCGGATTGTGTGCAAGTGGCTGGCTTGATCGGCGTCCATACCAAACTCGACCTCGAAATCGACGTCACCGAGAGCTGCTGCCACCTTGGCCAGCGCAGTGGTGAGTTCAGGCAATGAACCCGATTCGGCCAGCGCCAACATAGTTCGGCCAGCCGCAAGGACCGCT
>JAYWAI010000152.1:0-5841 GCA_043782545.1 Acidimicrobiia bacterium | reverse complement strand
CAACAGCGTGTCGATGGCGTCGGAAACGGTTTTCTCTTCGATGGTGTCATTCATGAGGGCGGATCTTAATTCTCGACTGAACGGTCAAGCGGCATCAGAGAGCTGGATAACCTCAGCATCCTGTCTAAGAGCGGACACCCCGATGTCATGGGGGGACGCTGGCGACGTCTTTACTAACCTGCGTGAGTGACTTCACAACAAACGGGCCCCATTTCCGGCGGCAAAGTACTTATGTCATTGCCGATCGGTGAACGCGTTGGTATCGCGTTTTCTGGCGGGCTCGACACCTCGGTGGCGGTCGCATGGATGAGGGAAAAGGGCGCGATCCCGTGTGCGTATACCGCTGATCTTGGCCAGCCCGATGAGCCAGAGTTAGAGACCATTCCCGATCGGGCTAAAGAATACGGCGCCGAAATAGCCCGTCTGGTGGACTGTCGCGAAGAGCTGGTGCACGAAGGTCTTGTGGCCTTGCAATGCGGAGCGTTTCACATTTCCACCGGTGGCAAAACGTATTTCAACACCACGCCCCTGGGGCGTGCCGTCACGGGCACGTTGTTGGTGCGAGCGATGCAATCTGACGACGTGAGCGTGTGGGGTGACGGCAGCACCTACAAAGGCAACGACATCGAGCGGTTTTACCGCTACGGATTGCTTGTGAATCCGAATTTGCGCATCTACAAGCCGTGGCTCGACCAAACATTTGTGGACGAACTCGGCGGCCGTAGCGAGATGAGCGAATGGCTCGCAGCGCGGTTGCTTCCCTACCGGGCTTCGGCCGAAAAGGCGTACTCGACGGATGCCAACATTTGGGGTGCCACTCATGAAGCCAAATTGCTTGAATTTCTCGACAACGGTATGGATCTCGTTGAGCCCATCATGGGTGTCAAGCATTGGGATGCTGGCGTCGAAATCGAGGCGGAACAAGTATCAGTGCGCTTCGAGGCCGGGTGGCCGGTGGCTATCAACGGCGTCGAGTTCGCGTCGAAAGTGGATCTTGTGCACGAGGCCAACCGTATTGGCGGGCGGCACGGTGTGGGCATGAGCGACCAGATCGAAAACCGGATCATCGAAGCAAAATCACGGGGAATATATGAAGCGCCCGGCATGGCGCTTTTGCATATTTGCTACGAACGATTGGTGAGCGCCATTCACAACGAAGGCACCGTCGACAACTACCGCACCATGGGTCGGCGGGTCGGCCGATTGATGTATGAGGGACGCTGGTTTGATCCGCAGTCGCTCATGCTGCGCGAGCCGCTGCAGCGCTGGGTTGGTGCCGCGATTACGGGCGAAGTGACGTTGCGTTTGCGTCGTGGCGACGACTACACCATCGTGAAAACTGAGGGACCACATTTCACGTATCAGCCCGAACGTTTGAGTATGGAACGCACGCAGGGCGCATCATTTGGGCCACTGGATCGTATTGGCCAGCTCACCATGCGCAACCTGGACATCGACGATTCACGAGCAAAACTCGGCATCTACCAAGATGCCGGCACACTCACTGCAGGCACTAATCCATTGGAGCTCGGCCGGTAGCTTGCGGACGGCGCAGACAGCCCGGCCGGTAGGGGCTAGTTCAGGAAGGCGCGAATTCGACTGGCTTCGGCGTCGCGGCCCATTGCCTCATAGCGGTCGCCGGCATCATCAAATCGGCCCGACACCGCCAACAGTTTTGCCAGCTGATCTTGTTCTTCGAGCGGCATGTCGGGCAATGCTTCGCGGAGTTCCAAAACTCGCATGAGGTGCACCCTGTCCCCGGCATTGACGTAGGCATTTCTCAAATTGTTGAGCACCCGAATCACTATGTCGGGATACGGCGTCGGAGCCAAAAAGCGCGACTCGAACGCCGCCGATGGATGCAGCCGGTGAAACAGGTTTTCGCACTCATCGATGCCGAGACGATCGACACCGTGGTACAAGTCATAAAACGCTGTTGGGTCGAGGGTTTCGCGCAACAAGAAGTGCCCCGGCATGCCAATGCCCACGAATTCGCACCCGACCTCGTGCCCAATGTCGATGGCCACTATTGCCAAGCTGATTGGGTTGGCGCGTCGGTTGTTGACAATGTGGCGAATGAGCGAATTTTTCGGCTGGTGATACGACGCCGAATCGCAGCCTCGAAAACCCAATTCATTGCGCACGAAATCAATCACGTCGTGACACATCTCACCTTCGAAATCCTTCGAAACGTCCGTGACAAAGTCGGATCCGGTGGCGACGTTGTTGTCAAAGACCACCGCTGAGTCAATGAAGTCGAGCGCGTCAATAAGATGGAAGTCGGGTACGTTCCACATGAGGTGGTTGAACGCATTCTGGGCCCAGTATCGATCAAGCATTGAGCACAGGATAGGTTGCAGCGCCTGGACGACCTGGCCTCAAGGAGCTGCAATGTACCCCGGCGCTTTCGTAGAAACGACCCCCGACAAGATCGCTTATGTGATGGCAGGAAGCGGCTTCTCGATGACGTATCGTGAGCTTGACGACGCCGCCAACCGGCTCAGCCAACTGTTCTACTCACTCGGTTTGCGGTCCGGTGATCACGTGGCGCTGTGCTTGGAGAACCACCCTCGCTATCTCGAAATTGTGTGGGGCGCGCGATACGCCGGGCTGATTTACACCGCGTGCTCGAGCCGTTTGACCTCGAGCGAATTGACGTACATTTTGAACGACTGCAATGCCAAGGCGTTCATCACCAGTGCCTACAAATCTGATCAAGCCGCCGAAATTGTGGCCGAGACGCCCGGTGTGCTCACGAGGCTCATGCTCGACGGTGTGATCGACGGATACGGCAGCTACGAAGATGCCGTCGCTGCCCAGCCCGTTACACCTCTTGACGAGCGAATCGGGGGTTTCGACATGTTGTATTCGTCGGGCACCACGGGTCGTCCGAAAGGGGTATTGCCGAAGATTCCTCCGACAGCGCTCGCTGAATCGGTCGGGCTTGCTCCCACCGTGGTCGCCCTCTTCGGAGTGACATCAGACACGGTGTATCTCTCGCCGGCGCCGTTGTATCACGCCGCTCCGTTGCGTTTCTCGATGGCTATGCAGCAGGTCGGCGCCACTGCCGTCTTGATGGAACATTTCGATCCGATTGAAGCGCTCAAGGCGATCGAGCGCCACCGCGTCACTCATAGCCAGTGGGTGCCCACAATGTTCGTGCGTATGCTCAAACTGGATTCGGACGTCCGATCGGTGCACGACGTGTCGTCGTTGCAGTGCGCGATTCATGCTGCCGCACCATGCCCCATCGCCGTCAAACACAAAATGATCGAGTGGTGGGGGCCCGTGTTGTCGGAGTATTACGCCGGCACAGAAGGCAACGGGTTCGTGTTCTGTACATCCGAGATGTGGCTGGCCCATCCGGGCACCGTTGGATTTCCCATCGCATGCTCCGTGCACATCGTCGGCGACGATGGTGAGGAGCTGCCGGCCTACGAAGCGGGCACGATTTATTTCGAAGGCGGGGCAACTTTTGAGTACCACAACGACTCGGAAAAGACCGCCGACTCGCGCAACACACGCGGCTGGTCAACGCTCGGCGACGTGGGATACCTGGACAGCGACGGGTTCGTGTTTTTGACCGACCGCAAAGCATTCATGATCATTTCCGGGGGTGTGAACATTTATCCCCAAGAAGCCGAGAACGTGTTGATCAATCATCCGGCAGTGATCGATGTCGCCGTATTCGGCGTGCCCAATGTGGATTTCGGCGAAGAAGTCAAAGCGGTCGTGCAACCGGCTTCGATGCCGACGACCGAGGCCGAGGCACAAGCACTGGCGAGTGAACTCATTGCCTATTGCCGCGCCGAGTTGGCCGACGTGAAATGTCCCCGTTCGATCGACTTTCGCGCCGAGCTTCCCCGTCACCCGACAGGCAAGCTCTACAAGCGGCTCCTCAAGGACGAATATTGGGCCGGCCACGGCACCAGCCGCATTATCTAGCGCGCAGATTCGGCGGTGCGTTACGCAGCGGCTAGCCGTGAATGATGCAAATGCGTTCTTCGGTCATTTCACGTACTGCGTAGCGGGGGCCCTCACGGGTGTTGCCCGAGTCGCGTAGGCCACCATAGGGCTGCTGGTCGGTCCGGAAGGTCGGCACCTCGTTCACCAGCACTCCGCCGTAGTCGAGCGTGCGTAAGGCCTTCATGGCCGTAGAAACGTTGCTGGTGAAAATGGCAGCCTGGAGGCCAAAGGCGGAATCGTTGGCGAGCCGAAATGCTTCGTTGATATCGGTGTATCGGGCGATCGTCACGACCGGGCCGAACACCTCTCCGGCGCACACTTTCATGCGGGGTGTTGCTTTGGCAATCACTGTTGGACGCAATACGCCACTGGCGTCGATGTCTCCTCCGGCGATGACGCGGCCACCCTCTTGCGTGGCCTCGGCGATCCAACTTGTTACCCGGTCGCGTTCGCTGCGAGTGATGAGCGCCGACACGTCGGTGGCATCGTTGGCAGGGTCGCCAACGACCAGTGATTCGACTCGTTCCACCAGTGCGGCTTCGAAGGCTTCGGCGATTGATTCGTGAACAAAAATTCGTTGCGTTGAAATGCAGCTTTGGCCGGCGTGGCTGAAACCGGCGACCTTGATTTTGTCGGCTGCGCCGAGCCAATCGCCGTCGGCCTCAATGATCACGGGAGCGTTGTTGCCGAGTTCCAACCCGACCTTTTTGCGGGCAGCTTGGGCGCGGATGCCCCACCCAACTCCTGGCGATCCAGTAAAGGTGATCATGGCAACGTCGGGGTGGTCGACGATGGCATTGCCGACGGTCGAGCCGCCGCCGGTGACGACGTGTAGCCAATCTGCAGGTAGGCCACATTCGTCGATGAGGAGTTCGCTCAGGGCAATCGCACTCAAGGGTGTGGAGCTGGCTGGTTTGAGCACCACGGCACAGCCCGCCGCAATGGCGGGGGCAAGCTTGTGGGCCACCAGATTGAGGGGAAAGTTGAACGGTGAAATGGCCCCAATCACGCCGATCGGCACCCGCATCGTGAAGGCAATTTTGCCCACGCCAGCAGCACTGGCGTCCATTGGCACCACGTCGCCGGCCAGTGTGCGGGCCTCGGCCGCAGCGAATTGAAAGGTGCTCACCGCCCGAGCCGCCTCGACTCGCGCCGTCTTGATGGGTTTGGCCGACTCGGCCGAAATGATCTGGGCGAAGAACTCGTTGCGTTCCCCGAGCAGTCGAGCGGCAGAGTCGAGGATCGCGGCACGCTGGTGAGCGGGCATCGGAGCATTGTGCATAACGGCCTTGGCGGCGAGTACTGCACGGTCAACGTCGGCCACGGAGCACGACGGGACGGTGTCGATCAACACACCAGAGTACGGTGACCTCACCTCGATTGACTCCTCTGTGAGATACGGCACTCCTTGGATTCGTACAGCTTTCATGGCCGTGCATGCTAGCGGCGCGAGAGCACTGCTCGTCCGGTGAGGTCGCATGTGCCCGGCACGAATAGTGTCCGACGCATGGCTCAAACGACTTTGAATGTAGAACACCTCTTTTCGCTGACGGCGATGACGACGATCGCTGCCGTGATGGCTAACGGACCTCAAGGCACGCGTGTGATTGTGGATGCGTCAACGGGCACGTTTGCCGGCGAGAAACTTAACGGCACGGTGCATGGCCCCGGTGGGGATTGGCTGACCATGCGGGCCGACGGTTCCATGAAACTTGATGTGCGCATCGTGCTCAAGACCGCTGATGGGGCCGACATTTTGATGACGTACACCGGAGTGAGCACGGGGCTCGGTAACCCGATCCACACCGCGCCCCTTTTTGAGACGGGTGACGAGCGCTACGCGTGGCTCAACACAGTCCAAGCCTTGGCGATTGG
>JAYWAI010000151.1:0-2209 GCA_043782545.1 Acidimicrobiia bacterium | reverse complement strand
CGAGGTGCTTCAAAGCGACGTTTGGGGCTGACCATGGCAATTTTTTTGGCGGACAAAAGTGCTCTGTCTCGGCTTTGGACTCGAGCCGAGGTCAATGAAGTAGTCGAACCACTTCTCGTCGCGGGCGAAATCGCGTCGTGCGGAGCGGTTGATCTTGAGATCCTCTATTCGGCAACGGGCAAGGCCGAATACTTCAATCTTGCGAGCGCTTTGCGCGGAATGCCACGGGTCGCCGTCAAAGAGTCCGAGTTCGATCGAGCGCTCGAGGTGCAGGCGCTGCTGGCCGAAAAGTCGCAGCACCGATCTGTTCAGTTGGCTGATCTCTTGATTGCGGCGGCTGCCGAAGCTAATGGCCTCATCGTGTTGCACTACGACGGCGATTTCGACCGCACCGCCAAGGTTACGGGCCAACCCACCCAATGGGTAGTACCGCGAGGCTCGGTCTCGTAGCTCGCAGACGCGATCGGGCGCGCAAAGGATTCGATGCTCGGCGCATGGCACTGGCCGCAGATCGGCTAGAAACAACGGTTGAACCTACCGCCGGGAGTTTGTCGGCGCGCCCAGCCAAAAAGGACCACGATGCCCAAGCCAGGAATGCACTCAGGCAATGCCAGTGACGATGCCATGAACTTGGCCATGTCGGCCAAAAACGTGCCGTTATATGAAGCCGTCAAGGCGTTCATCGCCGCTGAAGTCAACCCAATTACCGAAGAGTTCTACCGGATGGGTCAGGGTCGGGCACAGCACTGGGGATACGGCGACGGCCAGCTGGATTTGCTCGAATCGGTGAAGAACAAAGCCAAGGCAGCGGGCCTGTGGAACTTCTTTTTGCCCAACGCCGAAACGGGCGAGGGCCTCTCGAATCTCGACTACGCCTACATCGCCAACGAGCTCGGCAAGAGCCCGCTGGCGTCAGAATGTTTGAACTGTTCTGCTCCCGACACCGGCAACATGGAAGTGCTCGAACGGGTCGGCACCCCCGAGCAAAAGCACGAATGGCTCGAGCCTTTGTTGCGTGGTGAAATCCGTTCAGCCTTCGCTATGACCGAGCCAGACGTGGCCTCCTCTGACGCAAAAAACGTGAGATGTTCCGCCGTGCTTGACGGCGACGAGTGGCTCATCAACGGCGAGAAGTACTACATCTCTGGTGCAGGTGACCCCCGCTGCAAAGTCATGATCACAATGGTGCAAACCAGTCCCGACGGCCCGCCGAGCAAGCGTCAATCGCAAATTCTGGTGCCCATGGACACGCCCGGCGTCGAGATTCTCGGGCCAATGCATGTGTTTGGCGAAGACGACGCACCGCATGGCCATATGCATTTGCGGTTCACTGATGTACGAGTGCCCAAGGCCAACATTTTGTGGGGTGAAGGGCGCGGGTTTGAGATCTCTCAAGTTCGTCTCGGGCCGGGTCGTATTCACCATTGCATGCGTTCCATTGGTGCCGCGGAACGTGCGCTCGAGCTCATGGTGCGACGTGGCCTGAACCGCGAAGCGTTTGGTAAGCCTCTGGCCCGGCTCGGCAAAAATACCGAAATGATCGCCAAGGCCCGCATTGAAATTGAAGCGATGCGACTCATGGTGTTGCGTGCCGCGAAGGCAATGGACACGCTCGGTAATCAAGAAGCCCGCGTGTGGGTCAGCGCCGTGAAGGCCATGGTGCCGATTCGGGTGTGCGCGATCATCGACGACGCCATCCAGATTCACGGTGCTACTGGCGTGTCCGAGTGGACGCCTTTGGCCCGCATGTACGCCGGTCAGCGCACGTTGCGATTGGCCGACGGCCCCGACGAAGTGCACTGGCATGTTGTTGGCCGCGCCGAGTTGACCCGTTACGAGGACGATCACGCCCCCGCCGTGGTCAATGGCCAGTCGGTCAGCGGCGGCGGAAAGATCTAGGCAGAGCCAGAGCCCCAAGCGGCGAGAGATCCTGTCGGCAATCCGAGTTCGGCTTCCGCTGTTCGCATTGACCACTCGACCACCTTGGTGCGCCGAATGGTGTTGCCGTGAGCAACCGATTGCAACGCGAGTCCATCGAGAAGTGATAGCACCCGCCATGCAGTCGCCGATGGGTCGGAGCACGTCCACGTGCCGTTAGTTGCACCGGCCTTGAGCGTGCGGGCGAGAAGTTGTTGCCACGCCACGTTGAGTCGTTTCGAGGTGGCTCCCAGCGCGGGACGTCGGGCGGCTTCAGCCCAGGCGTCGAGCC
>JAYWAI010000150.1:0-5845 GCA_043782545.1 Acidimicrobiia bacterium | reverse complement strand
CCCAAATCGAATCACAACCAAGGTGCTCAGCCTCCTGGCACATGTCAAGTGTGAACCCGTATAACTGACTCGGATGCTGATACCACTGAGGCGGATTTCGCAGGTCGAAGTAAAGTCCTACTTTCACGCCCGACTATGCCTTGGCGACGAAGGAGACTGGCACTCGCTTGGCTTGCCGCACACCGGCAAATTCGTATTCCGCATCGTCTCCTTCTGTGATCCAGTAGTCAGAAATGCGGGAGTGAAATTGGTCGATGGCGGCGCGCATTTCGGCCCGAGCGAGATGCGAACCCAAGCATCGATGCAACCCTGCGGCAAAGGCAATGTGCGTGTTGTTTTCACGCACGAGATCAACGTCCAGCGGGTTGCTGCACGACGCCGGGTCAAGATTCGCACTGGCCCAACAGAGGTACGCCATGTCGCCTTTGCGGATCGGCACGCCATTGACTTCGCCGTCTTCCACCACAAATCGCACGCCACCCGATGGCACCGGGCTTTCGTAGCGCATCAGTTCCTCGATCGCCCCACCAAGGCGCTCCGGATGGGCCACGATGTCACGCCGCTGTTCGGGATGCTTGGCGAACCAGGCGAACAGGCACGACAGCGACGAGGTGACGGTGTCGAGGCCCGCGATGGTGAACATGTGCATGAGGTTGACGATGTCGTGATCGGTGAGCGAGTGCCCGTCGACCTCGAAGTGCAAGAAGCTATCGAGCAGATCGTCGTGGCGCTCTAGTTCAGCCCGGCGCT
This sequence comes from Acidimicrobiia bacterium, assembly GCA_043782545.1. Classification (GTDB taxonomy): domain Bacteria; phylum Actinomycetota; class Acidimicrobiia; order Acidimicrobiales; family JBBRKR01; genus JBBRKR01. The sequence goes on along the minus strand of JAYWAI010000150.1, from coordinate 5,095 downwards.
GCGCCAATCGCATGCGGAGGTGATCGTCCATCTCGGCTCCAGCTGCCCGTCCAATGACCTCCATCTCCCCCATGTTGGTGCCCTCATTTTTAAGAATGCGATTCTTTTTCTCATTCAAAAACACGGCGTCTTCAAGTGGCAAACCGAACAAGTTGAGAAACACCGTGGTGGGCAATGGGACGCAAATGGCGCTGTGCAGGTCGGCATGACCCTCGGCGATAAAACCGTCGATCAACTCATCCACGAGCCCGCGAATACTGGTTTCCAACAAGGCCATACGCCTGGGCGCAAACAGCGGGTCCAGCAGCTTGCGATAGTGCTTGTGAAGGTCGCCGTCGATGTGGAGCGGAATCAGCGGATCAACGGACCCCATGCCCATCGCCTCGCCGGAATTTGGCTCGGTGGATCGCATGGCTGGATGCCGGGCTGCGGCGACGACGTCGGCCATCGAGAAAAAGCCAATACCCATTTCCCAACGCACCACCGGTGTGTCACGGCGTACTTGATCGATGAGCACTTGGGGTTGCTCGACATTCATGGCACCATTGGGCTCATAGCAAATGAGCGAACGCAATATTTGGCTCATGTCGGCATATCCGATTTCGTGAATATCGTCTCTCATGGTGTTCCCCTGGGGTTCGTGATTTGAATGAAGAGTCAGCCGGTGAACTGCGCTGGGCGTTTGGCCAGAAATGCTGCCAAACCCTCACGTCGATCGTCTGTATCGAAGAGGTTTGAGACGGTGCTTTGCTCAAGCACAATACCCTCGGCGAGCGGCATCTCGCCGCCAAAGTCGACCAACAGTTTCGCCGCGGCCAACGCGGCGGGCGGCCCTTGGGCGAGTTGCGCCGCCAGACTGATTGCGGCTGTGGTGACGTCGTAGTCAATGCTGTTGATCAAGCCGTATCGCAGCGCTTCATCAGCGGTGATCGGCGCGCCGGTCATGAGGAGATGCTTCGCAATTACCGGCGGCACCATGCGCGCCAATCGTTGCGAACCTCCAGCGGCCGGCAACAAACCCAGCCTGATTTCCGGGACGCCGAACTTTGCTCCTGGCGCTGCGAGCCGCAAGTCGCACGCCAATGCCAGCTCAAAACCACCACCAAATGCCATACCGTTTACCGCAGCGATCGACGGCACCGGCGACGCCGCGAGCCGGTCATACGCATCGGTGAGACCTTTGACGAATCGGGCGAAATCGTTACCGTCGTTGAGTGAATCGAGTTCGGTGATATCGGCGCCCGCAGAAAATGCCCGTCCCTCGCCAGTGATCACGATGGCCCGCAGTTCGGCGTCGGCTTCGATCACGTCGAGATACTGGGTGAGCAGCGCCACCGTGTCGGAGCCAATTGCGTTGAGACGATCGGGGCGATCGATCGTGAGCAATGCAACGCGGCCAACACGATCGAACCGCAGCACCGGCCCGCTCACGACTGGCCCGCTCACAACATGGTCAGGCCACCACTGACTGACAGTGTTTGGCCGGTGATGTACGAGGCGCCCTCGGAAACCAAGAAGGCAACTGCGGGGGCAATGTCGCCTGGTTGCGCTGTGCGGCCCAGCGGAATGGCTCGCGACAAACCGGCATAGAGCTTTTCGGAATACTCTGCGACTTGGCCCAGCAACGCCGTTTCAGTGGGGCCAGGGCACACGCAGTTGGCGGTGATGCCGTACCGGGCTACTTCTCGCGCCAGTGTTTTCGTGAACGAAATCACGCCGCCCTTGGTCGCCGAATACACCGCTTCACCCGATGAACCCACCCGGCCAGCGTCAGACGCAATTGACACGATCCGGCCACGCTGGCGCTCGATCATGCCGTCGATCACGGCTTTGCAACAAGCGATCGTGCCTTTCAGATTCACGGCGATAATGCGGTCCCATTCGTCTTCCGTGGAATCCACAAACGGTTTGATGACGTCGATTCCGGCGTTGTTGATCCAGGCACCAATGGAGCCGAGTTGCGTCTCGATGGAGGCCACGGCGGCGCGCACCTGGTCACCATGGGCAATGTCGACGGCTACCCCGATTGCTGGCAGGCCGTGGGCAACGCCAATCTGCACGGCCGTCGCGGTTGCTGCGGCCAGGTCGATGTCGCACACCGCCACGCTCCAACCTTGGGCAGCCAACTCAGTGGCAATGGCCGCGCCGATTCCACGCGCTGCGCCCGTTACGACTGCCACTTTTGTTGCCACTACATCCCACCCCATTGGTTCCATCGAATCGGTTAGTTTAGAGTACTCATTTACGAATCGGAGTGTACGACATGACCTACGGGCTCAGCGAGGAACAGACGCTGCTACAAGACACGGCCCGCGCATTCGTCACCAAATACTGCCCGCCCGAGCAGGCCAAAGCATGGGACGAAGCGGGCGAATTTCCCACCGATCTCTGGCAGCGCATGGCTGACATGGGCTGGTTCACGCTCCCGTACCCAGAAGCCTGGGGAGGCAGCGGCGGCACACCGACCGAATTATGCATCATCGCCGAAGCTCTCGGGCGCGCCAGCCTCGACATTGCCATGGCCTACGTCGGCACGTTCATCCCCGGCCTCGTAATTTTCAAACACGGCACCGATGAGCAACGGGAACGATTTCGGGCGGGCCTGCTCGATGGCGACTACCGCATTTCGGTCGCCATTTCTGAGCCCGACGCCGGCAGCGATGCGGCATCGTTACGTTGCAGCGCTATCGACAACGGCGACCATTTCGTGGTCAATGGCCAAAAAGCTTGGTGCACAGGTGCTGGGTTGCCCGGCGCGCTCATTGCGCTCTACGTGCGCACCGACACCACCGTGCCCAAACACCGCGGCATCAGCTTGTTGCTCGTGCCCAACGACGCGCCGGGCATCGAGATTCACCGCACGCCCACCTTGGCTCGTCATGTGCTGGGAACCAACGATGTGTTTCTCACCAACGTGATCGTGCCCAAAGAAAACTTGATCGGTCCACTCAGTGGCGGCTTTGGTTTGATGATGGGTGGCCTCGATCTGGAGAAGGTGGTCATGGCCGCGGCCTATACCGGTGTGGCTCAATCGACCATGGACGAGATGCTCGACTATGCGAAACAACGCCATCAGTTTGATCGCCCCATCGGCAACTTTCAGGCCCTTGCTCACCCCATGGCCGACCTGCAAACCGAGATCGATGCAGCACGCCTTTTGGCCTATCGGGCAGCTTCGATGTTGGGGGCTGGTGTGGCCTGCACGCGGGAAGCCGCCATGGCCAAATTGAAGTGTTCCGAGACGTATGTGACTGCCGCCCGCCTCGGCATGCAAGTCACCGCTGGTCACGGATTCGCCACCGAAAGCATCATGAGTTTCCGGTGGCGCGAATCTATTGTGGCCACGATTTCTGGCGGAACTAGCCAAATCCAACGCAACGCCATCGCCAAGTCGATGGGCCTCGTCACCTACTAACTCACAGGTACCTCCACATGACTGACTTTGATCAACGCGCCCTCGCATTCTTGAACACTCACGCCCAACCGCTGCCCGACACCAAAGCCGAGTGGGGCGTCGGCGATGACACACTGTCGTCGTACGTTGCGCGTTCAGAGGCCGAGGAAAAGAAGCGAGTTGCCGACGCAAAAGCGTTTAAGGCCGCAGAATTTGACGCCGGCTTTGGCTGGCTCTCCGGCCCAGTCGAGCGCGGTGGTGGCGGACTCACCGCTGACGATGAACGTCGCTATTTCGAATTGCGAGCCGGCTTCGATATTCCGTCGCTGAGTTTGTTTGGCATCAGCTTGGGCATGGTCACACCGACCTTCATGATGTTTGGTCAACCGACCGTGCAGGATCTCGTACGGCCGCTGCATCGAGGGGACCTCGTCGGCTGCCAACTCTTCAGCGAGCCCACCAACGGCAGCGATGTAGCCGGGCTGATCACCAAGGCCGAGCGAGACGGCGAGGAGTGGGTCATTAGTGGTCAGAAGGTGTGGACGTCAGTGGCGCAACACTCAGATTGGGGTTTGTTGCTCGCGCGTTCAAACCCAGGGGTGCCCAAGCACAAGGGCATCACGGCGTTCGCAGTAGACATGCGACTGCCCGGCGTCGAGGTGCGGCCGCTCAAGATGATGACCGGCGGCACTGAATTCAACGAAGTGTTTTTCACCGATGTGCGAATACCTGACGCCTACCGTCTCGGTGATGTCGACAAAGGGTGGAGCGTGGCGATCGCCACGTTGATGAACGAACGAGCGCTCGGCGCGGCAGGCAGCGACGTGTTTGGTGTGACTCGCAACTACGAACGGGTGCGCATGACCGCTGCACTGCCCGGTATGGGGTCAGATGATCCGATTGTGCGCCAGCAATTGGCTCGTATTCACACCATGGCCGAAACTATTCGCTATCAGGCACTCGCTTCGGATTCCCGTCGTAAAACTGGTTTGCCGGCTGGGCCTGGTGAATCGATTTTTAAACTGGCCAGCACCGAAACACTGCGCAAAATCATGGATTTGGCTAGCCACATCCTCGGTGCCAGCGCCATTGCTGACACCGGCGAGTGGGGCATGTACGCCTGGGCCGACATGATCACCACTATGCCGGGGCTCAGAATCGCTGGCGGCAGCGATGAGATCTTGCGCAACATTCTGGCTGAGCGGGTCTTGGGCTTGCCCAAAGAACCTGGCATGTAAGTTCAGTACTAACAGTTATATGATTGCACTATTCATCAGCTCGTAGGGGACGCCGCATGGCCACAGACTCACCATCACTCATCGTCGAAATTGATGGGCCTGTGTACATCGTGCGGCTCAACCGTCCCGATGCGCTCAACGCTTTTGACACCGATCTGCATCTCCGGTTCGGCGCATTTTGGGCAGAAGTCGAGCAAGACGCCGACGTACGCGCCGTGGTCATCACGGGCAACGGTCGAGCGTTTTCGGCAGGCGGCAATCTGGATGACTTCGAACTGTTCCATCGTGATTTTGCCGCTCGACGCAAGGCATTGCGAACCGCTCGCCGTCTCGTCGACGAAATGCTGAACGTGCACGTGCCCGTGGTGGCCGCGGTCAACGGCCCAGCTGTTGGCCTAGGTGCCACGCTGATGTCTCTGTGCGACATCGTGTTCATCGCCAATGAAACGTTTGTGGCCGACAC
>JAYWAI010000149.1:0-2210 GCA_043782545.1 Acidimicrobiia bacterium | reverse complement strand
TGCTCAGGGCTGTTGTCTTAGCTATTGGATACCCGTAGAGATTCCTAACGTTGTTGCCCGCTCCGCTACATATGCCAAAGATCATGACGAGTCCCGCTGACGAGCCGCTATTCGTAGCCTCCGCGGTTCCGGCCAGAGGTATCAGCGATAGGCCCGATATGGCTATCAACGCTACAGCAGATCTGATTTTTCGAGATCTGTATTTCATGGTCGACTTCTCCGTCGATGGTTGTTGGGTCGACCCTGTTGAGTCGACCAACGGGAATCTAGTACCGGCGTTGATTCTCCTGGTGGACAGTTGAGGAGATTGTTTGCGGTGATTTCGATCGAGTGGCAATGGCGGCCACCGAAAGCGGCAATGTGTGTCACGCGCCTATGACGTGACGAGTGGCAACGCTATGGTGGCGGCGATGTTGACGATCTCGCACGGGGCGTATTTGGCGATTGTGGGCCACTGTCTTGATGGCGCGCCCGACGAGGCGTGTGGGTTGCTCGTTGGGTCGCTCGCCACGGCCACCGCACCGCAATTTGTGCCGTGCCGCAATGCGTCGGCGTCGGCTCGCATCTACACGCTTGACCCGCGCGACTACATGCGTGCCGAACGTGCCGCCGAAGACAACGGCATGGAGATCGTGGGCGTTGTTCACAGTCACACGCACACCACCAACTACCCATCGCCGACCGATGTGGCGGCCGCTCCAGACCCAGCCTGGCACTACGTGATCGTGTCACTCAAGGACGATGCCCCAAGCGTGCGCAGCTACCGAATCGTCGATGAAAAAATCTCCGAGGAGACGATCGCCGTCATCGGCCGGTAGAATGTTGACCATGTTGGTCAACAATCTCGAACGCCCGGTCTCGCCAGCGGTAAAACGCAGCGTGATCGACATGATTGGCAATACTCCGTTGGTTGATGTGTCAGCTCTGAGCCCCAATCCCAATGTGAAAATCTACGCCAAAATGGAAGGCCAAAACCCTTTTGGCTCGGTGAAGGATCGCATTGCGAAGGCAATGATTGAGGCTGCCGAGGCCGATGGTCGTCTCACCCCGGGGCAAACAATTTTGGAGCCGTCAAGCGGCAACACCGGTATTGCGCTGGCGGCCATTGCGAGTCTCAAGGGTTACCCGATCAAGATCATGATGCCCGAAAGCGTGTCGATCGAGCGTCGGCAAATGCTCGAAGTATTCGGTGCCGAAGTGATCTTGACACCGGGCGGCGAAGGGTCAAACGGCGCGGTCCGTAGAGCAATCGATCTGCATCAGGAACACCCCGAATGGTTCTTCCCGTATCAATACGGCAACGACGCCAATCCCATGGCGCACTACACCACGACGGGGCCCGAGATCTTTCGTGACATGCCGTCGATCACTCATTTCGTGGCCGGGCTCGGTACGTCGGGCACGTTGATGGGCGTTGGCACGTATCTCAAAGAACAGAATCCTGAGATCAAGATTCTGGCTGTCGAGCCACCGAGTGGGGAGCGCGTCGAAGGGCTTCGCAGCCTCGACGATGGCTACGTGCCACCTGTGTTCGACATGTGGCGCGGCCTTGATTTGCTTGACGGCAAACGTATAGTGCGGCCCCGCGAGTCGATCGAATACACGCGTCGGCTTGTGGCCGAAGCGGGCATTTTCGCTGGCGTTTCAGCGGGCGCGGCTTTTGCCGGAGCGTGCAAGACCGCAGCGAAAATCGACGACGGCGTGATCGTGTTCATCGTGTGCGATTACGGGTGGAAGTACCTTTCCACCGGTGCGTATACCGACGACCTCGACGCTGCTGAGTCTCAAGTCGAATCGGTGATCTACTTCTAGGCTCAGTGGTAATTCTGACCAGAAATTCTGACCACTAATTTGTCACCGGGTTCGTGAGCGGTGGTACCGTACGCTCATGGAATCAACGATGAGTGCCACAGAGTTCAAGGCTCACTGCCTTGCCGTGTTGGATGATGTGGCTGGATCCCGGGAATCGGTGATCGTCACCAAACACGGAAGGCCCGTAGCCAAAATCGTGCCGATTGTTTGCGAAACTCGAAGTGTTTTCGGTGCAATTCAGTTCACGACCGACGACGAGCAAGACGTGTTCTCTACCGGAGCGCAATGGGAGCTGTCGTGACAGTGCTGCTCGACACTCACGTCCTGTTGTGGTGGACGAGCGCGCCGAAACTTCTGTCACCGAAAGTTCGCAAGTTGCTTGATGGAGCCGGCGATCG
>JAYWAI010000148.1:0-2212 GCA_043782545.1 Acidimicrobiia bacterium | reverse complement strand
GTCCGAGGGAAACACTCATCCGAAGGCCGAATCGGAGCCGCACGGGCGCGGCATCGTCTGGCACGAAGGGGGCCAGCCAACTGGCGCGTCCGAGGCGGCCGATGATCCACGGCATCAGCGCGAACCCAACGAGCCCAGCCCAGGATCCGCGGGCGATGGCGTTGTAGGGCACTGGCGTTGCCGCGTAGAGAGCGAGTGCCACCGACCGGGCGCGGCGGCTGGGCAGGGGGCGGGTGAGGCGCCACATTCCCAGGAGGCCCAGCGGTATGCACCCGAAAATCAGCACGACTCTGGCCAAGCCCAATGCGCCCAAAAACAGCCATCCCCAGACGCCCAACAACAGAATTCCCGTCGGCGCGGCCTGAGCCGTGCCAAAACCTACCGACCGCCAACCAGAAATATATTCTCGTACAAGTATTCCAGCCGTTTTTGGGTACGGAGCGAACTCGTTGAAGTTGGCGATGGTTCCCCGCAACAAACTGCGAGACCCAATCAGCACAAACAACACCACGATGCCCCACACGACCACTGGGGTGCGGCGAACGCCAGTGCGAATCGAACTCGTTAATCGCTTCGACGCCCCGCCAACTGACGCTGGATCATCTGACGCTCGGAGTTGCTTGATGAAGTGCGACACGCGCGCCGAGCCGCGCACTTGAAGGTCGCGAAGTTCACCGTCGGCAATGGTGCGCATTGACTGGATTGACTGTCGCCGGGATCGAATCGAAGCGGCATTGCCGAGATTCCACCACCAGGCACCAATGAGCGCACCGGCCCGACGGGGCCGTCCCTTCACCAGGTTGTAGACCACTTCGAAAAACGTAAACAGCGCGGCTTGGGGCAACACCCGCAACAGGTGCATGACCGAATAGTTGGTGAGACAGGCTCTTAATCGGTGCCGAGCGGTCAGCCGATCAGCGTCGACGGCGGGACGTCGCTCGACCAGCGCACTTCGATGGCGTGCCACCGCGCTGGGTACCACCATGACTCGTGCCCCGGCTATGTGTGCTCGCCAACACAGGTCCAGATCTTCGCCAAAATATTCGATGGACGGATCAAACCCGCCCAGTGCGGCAAACAAATCGGCTCGTGCGATGAGGCAAGCACTCGACACGAAAAACACGTCACGAACGCCGTCGTGCTGCTCCTGATCGCGTTCGCCGGGCTCCACGAACGGCCACGTAACTCCTGCCTTGTCGATGGAGAAACCCACCGATTGCAACGTGGCCGGGTGGTCCCAATCGACCAATTTCGGGCCCACGATTGCCGCGTTAGATCGGAACGCTTCTTCGAGCGCCAAGCGAAGTGCATCGGGCGCCAACGCCACGTCGTCGTGACAAAACGCGAAAAACAATGCTCCCTCGACGAGCCCCAAAATTTCATTGGCCGCGGCACCAAAACCGGGGTTGGTATCAAGGCGCTTGACGTACGCACCAGGCAATACGGCACCGATGCGTTCTGTGGGGTCCACGTCGCTATTGGCGTCGATCACCACAGTGGTCAACGCCGGATAATCCTGATTGGCGAGACCGTGCAAAACGTCGTCAAACCATTCACCGGGATTTGACGTCACCAATACCGCGACAACGGCCGGTGCCGCTGATGCTGGGGCGTCCACGGGCAGAGAATCTAGTGGGGATCTATGGCAACATGGCGGCGCATGAAAATTCCACTAGATCCCGCCAAGGTCAACACCGAAGTGAACCGGGTCGTGAAAGACGCGGCGACGGTGGGCTTAGGGTTGGTGGTGCTGGCCGTCCAGCAAACCGCGCAACACAATTCGGTTGTCGACAAGGTGTGGCGGCGCGTTGCGAAAGTCTTGCTCGAAGCCTGACGCCCGGGGTAATTCGGCATGCTGGCGAACGAACGCGCCGGGCACATCGAGCTATCTAGGAAACCTTGGCGTTTCCGAAGCCGTAAATATTGCTGTCGCTTGAGGCAAACCAGTAGCCGTCGCCTGTGGGCGTCACCGTCATCGACAACACCGGTGATGGCAACACGGTGCCACCTTTGGATCCATAAAACGGCGCGTCACCAAACGAAAATATGCCGCCATCTGACGCCACCATCCAGTAGCCGTTACCTGTGTGCGAGGCGGCCATGCCGACGACGGGTTGGTTGAGCACAACGCTGCCCATCGACCCGTAAAACGGGGCGTCTCCGAAGGCGAAAATGCCGCCGTCTGAGGCCACCAGCCAATAGCCCTTGCCCG
>JAYWAI010000147.1:0-2212 GCA_043782545.1 Acidimicrobiia bacterium | reverse complement strand
AACTGTATTTTCCGGTGCGTCGATTGCGCGTGCGCTTGCCCGCTCGAACCTGCGTGTTAACCCGGGTCACCTTGACACCGAAGATTGATTGAATCGCGTCGTGAATTTCTGGCTTTGAGGCACCCATTTGCACGATGAACGTGTAGGTGTTCTGCTCGAGAAGTGAGTACGACTTCTCGCTCACAACGGGGGCCAGAATGATGTCTCTGGGGTTCTTCACTTCGTGTCCTCGTCTGCGGCTGACGCCGACGTGATGACTACTTCAGTCTCTGAAGCAGCCACCGCAACGGCTTGGCCACTACCGGGCAGGGTTTCTGAGCTAAACACGATCCATTCGTTGCACAACACGTCGTACGTGTTGAGCTCGGCGGCATCAATGCACTGAATAGCGCCGAGGTTGCGGTAGCTCTTCCAGGCGGTGACATTGTCGCTTGACATAACCAACAGTGCACGTCCGGTAATGCCGAGGCTCTTCAGCGTAGCGATTGCTGCCTTGGTGCTCGGAGCGGCCATTTCCCAAGTCTCGACAACGGCGATCTTGCCAGATGCTGCACGATCCGACAACGCCGAACGCAGCGCCAGACTCTTGACCTTCTTATTGACTTTTTGGTCGTACTTACGAGGTTTGGGCCCGAGGGCCACGCCGCCGCCGACCCATTGCGCGGCGCGGGTCGAACCTTGACGAGCGCTGCCGGTGCCTTTTTGCTTGAAAGGCTTCTTACCACCGCCGCGGACTTCGCCGCGTGTCTTGGTGGACTGAGTGCCTGCACGTCGAGCGGCCAATTGAGCAACGACTGTCTGATGCATCGCTGAGCCGTTCGGTACGAGACCAAACACAGAATCAGAAAGCTCGACCGACCCAACGGTGGATCCATTCGCGCTGTGAAGCGTGGCTTGTGACATAACTACGCTCCCTTCGCTGCGTTGCGTATGACGACGACGCCGCCACGAGGTCCCGGTACGGCGCCCTTGACAAGGATCAATCCACGCTCGACGTCAGATTTGACGATTTCGAGGTTGAGAATCGTTGTCTTCATCCCGCCATCACGTCCAGCCATCTTTTGGCCTTTGAACACGCGACCCGGGGTGGCGCACTGGCCGATTGACCCAGGTGCACGATGAACAAGGTGGGCGCCATGTGAGGCACCTTGACCCTTGAAATTATGTCGCTGCATAACGCCGGTCTGGCCCTTACCGCGACTAACGCTCGTCACATCGATCTTGTCGCCAACGGCCCAAAGATCGGCCGACAACTCTTGACCGACAGAAAACTCGGTGACGTCGTCAAGCCGAAGCTCTACCAACTTGGGACCCGGGGCAACCGACGCCTTCGCGAAATGCCCAGCCTTTGGCTGTGACAGTTTGCGAACGTCAGCGTGCCCGAACGTCACTTGGAGTGCGCTGTAACCATCGGACATCGAAGTCTTAACTTGTACGATACGGCACGGGTCGACACGCAGCACAGTGACTGGGATGACGCGGTTGTCGTCTGCCCAGATCTGTGTCATGCCGACTTTTTTGCCGACGATTGCTTTTTTGGCCATGACGGCTCAATCTCTTTCGGGATTAGGAGGCGCTATTCACCTCATGCAAACGCTCCGCCGGACGAACCGGACGGAGCGTTTCTGAGTTCTGCCATGCAGTCCCCGATTACGGGCAAACATGGACGTCGATTATTGGCCGATTACGAGTGACCAATGACCCGGGAGAGTGTAGTCGGTGTTGGCTCTAAGTTGCAAAAGCCACGACCGCAACTCTCGACTCAAATTGTTTGGAGCTTGATTTCGATGTCGACGCCGGCCGGCAACTCAAGTCGTTGCAGGCTGTCGACTGTTTTAGCCGTCGGGTCGAGAATGTCGAGCAAACGTTTGTGCACTCGCATTTCAAAGTGCTCGCGGCTGTCTTTGTATTTGAACGGCGATCGAATCACGGTATAGCGGTGATTTTCGGTCGGCAGAGGGATTGGGCCACGGACGGTGGCCTGTGTGCGCTTTGCCGTATCGACGATCATCTTTGTGGACTTGTCGATTACATCGTGTTCGTACGCCTTGAGGCGAATTCGGATTTTTTGCTTTGCCATTTCAGGAACTCTGTTCTTAGTGATCTAGTGAAATTATTTGATGATTTTGACGACGCGGCCAGCGCCAACAGTACGCCCACCCTCACGAATAGCAAACCGCAAACCCTCATCCATAGCAATCGGCTTACCCAA
>JAYWAI010000146.1:0-2217 GCA_043782545.1 Acidimicrobiia bacterium | reverse complement strand
TTCGACCAATCCGCCAGCGCCAGCGGTACGGCGAGTCCACCAGCAGCTCGCCAAGCAGCCAGCCAATTGGACAGCACTTGCCGCACCCAAGTTTGACGTTGCGTTGTCGTTCACGACATCAAAGGTCGGCTCACCCGCCGAAGAAAACGAAGACGCGTTTGCTCTAGATGAAACGGTCGGGCGGTTTGTCGTATGCGATGGCGCGTCGAGTTCTTTTGCTTCACGGCAGTGGTCCCGCTCACTCGCTGATGCTTTGTGCCGCGCCAACGACCCAATCGGCAACCCGGCCGATCGGGCCGAAGCCCACGCCAGCGCAGCGAGACTTTGGCGCGAACTCGCAACTCCAAGCGGTGACGAAACACCGTGGTGGGCAGTTGAGGGGATCCGGAAAGGTGCCTTTGCCACCGCCGTAGTTGTCGATGTAAAACAATCGGGATCGTCAACGATTTGGCGAGCGGCGGCGATCGGCGACAGCTGTCTATTTCAGGTGCGTTGGAAAGCGGGCAGCTGGAGCCTCGTCACGTCGTTTCCGATGAAAGAGTCTGGCGATTTTGGTAGCTACCCCGACCTCGCCCATTCGTCTTCGGCCATAAATGAAACAACTGTCCAAACGTCTTCTGGCGAACTCCGAAAAGATGATCGGATGATCGTGGCCAGCGACGCGGTGAGCGAATGGATTTTTGATGACCTTGCCAGACTCAACGTCATTATGGCGGCCAACGCCGAAGCGCTACTCAGGCTCGCCAATGCTGCCCGCAATGATCATTCGATGGTCAACGACGATGTGACATTTCTACACATTCTTACGGTCTGACTACGCGGTCGGGCCCCTTGAGTTCCGGCGCAGCCACCTCATAGTTTGAGATCGCTGCGCCGAAACCAGTACGGCACACACCTTTTCAGCCGTGGTAGATATCCGCGATGGCACGATCGGGATAGATCTCGCACATTGTGCGAATGCTGGCCCGAATCATCATTGGCATGCTGTTGTCGTTGTGGGCTGCACCGAGGGCCTCGGCCGCTTGTTCCTTTTGCGCCGATGTCGATCCCAGATATACGTGGCATGACTCGTCGGCACCAATCGCGCCACTGTTGTCGCCCGACGATGCTGCGGTTGTATTCGTCGTTAAGCTCACTTGGCCGCTGTCCGCCAATGTAGTCGTGCTTTCAACAGCGACGGTCGACGACGCGTAGGTTGCCCGTGGAGCCGTCGTCGTGGTAGCGGTTTTACTCGACCCACATCCCGTCAACGCGGTAGCGCCAGCCAATAATACGACGCCAGTGGCTGTGGCCCGGCGACCAAATGATGAGACCTTAGCCATGGTAAATCCCCTCGATGCTTCCGCCGGACAATGTGCAATAGGCACGGATGCTGGCACGTACCAGCATTGTGGGTGACCGGTCGTTGTGCGCGCTCTTCAACGCGTTCGCGGCAGCTTCCTTATCGTTGTCAGATTGCCCGAGATACGTTGCACAGCTCTCTTTCGCCTTGTCGGCCGAGTCGCCGTTACATGCTGCCAACGAACTCATCGAGGCAACAGCGAAACACGCACCCATCGCAGTTTTTGTTAATCGTTTCATTTTTCTCCCTTTCGGATTCGGTTGAACACGCCCCATTTGGGGCGCGTTTCGGCAGAGACTCGTTTCCGAATTTCGCCTCACATGGCTGCGAGTTGTCTCTCAGCGGCTGTGTGAGTACAGAGTAAATCTGACTTCCGATTCCGTCGATGGGGATGACTCCCCTCCCCTGTTAGGGAAAGGTAAACGTCACGATATTTTCCCTCTAGAAGAGCTAGTTGCTGTACTTAGCGTTGGGGTCGTTGCGTGCTTCTTGACAGGCATTGGGGTGATCAAGACTGAATTGTTTGATCTCTGAAGCGGGACTGTTGTGCTCGCCAACACGCCACGAATCCAGGTATGGCCACGGCCAAATTTCGCCGCGACGTACCGACCACTCAAGCCCATCACACGGTGGCGAAATGCCAAAATGTAAATGACAATCGGTATCGCGCGCATCGCCAGAGCGGCCTACTTTGCCAATGGAATCGCCAGCAGAAACATGCTGACCAACTTGCAAGGAGTCGTTGACCACCGACAGATGGCTTCCGTAGTAACGAACTCCGTCGTCGCCGACAATCGTGAACGAACGGCCGCCCCGCAGCGCCGGGTTGTCGGTGGCTGGGTCGTACTTATCTTCGCGACGCAATTCAGTAACAG
>JAYWAI010000145.1:0-15714 GCA_043782545.1 Acidimicrobiia bacterium | reverse complement strand
GCTGCTCAACCAGTTGCAGTGCTCAACCCGCTCGCCATTCAGGTAACTGGTCAACCAGCCGCCGGCGATGTGACCGACGGAGCAACTGCCGTGCCTTTCTCCGGAACGTCCGGTGCGGCCACCAGTGCCCGCTTCTACGTCGACTCGCTGGGTAATCCAGCAGTTACCTCGCCGGCCGTTGCCGCAGCGGGGAACGTATCAGGAACAATCCCGGTGACCGACCTGACGAACCTGGTCAATGGCAGCCATGTGTTGTGGGTGCAGTTGAGCACAAACGGAACAGACTGGGGCACGCCTGCAGGCGTTGCGTTCACGATCGACCGTGAAGGCCCGGTAATGGACGGAACCACAATTCTGCCAACCGCCACCAACGGTTCGACGGTCGATGGAGCGTCTACAGCTCCGCCGGTCGCCGGATCTGGCAATGGCGATGTGGTCATTCACTCGACGGCTGACACGTCGCTCACCAGCTCGGCCACGGTCACCGACGCTCGGTATGCCATAGATGGCACCTGCACCGCGGCTCAAACCGGAACCGCGATGACCTTTGACCCGACGCCGGCGAGCTCGCCGAGTTACGCTCCGAGCCAGGTGCAGGCAGTGACCGCTACGATCCCAGCGGTCACTGTCGGGGCCTTGCCTGAGGGCCTTCACCAGGTCAACGTCACCGCTATGGATTCGTTCAATCACTGGCCATCGACGAGCGCCGTTCTTCCTGCGCTGCCTGTTGCGCTCTGTGCCACGGTGCCGTTGGTTATCGATAAGACAGCACCTGTCGTGACTGCTGGCGTCATTGAGCCTATCGCCACCTCCGATGGCGTGACGCCGTACCTTGGCAACACGAACTTCCTTGACTCGATCCGATTCAAGGTCACAGTCACCGATAACAATTCGGGTTCACCGGTGGTGCATACCAACGTGAATAAGGTCGAAGGCTTCCTGGCTGGCGATACGTACGACGCCAACGGAAACCCGGTTTTGTTGCCTGCTGGTGCCGTGACTGGTAATGGGTTTGAGTTGCTTGCCGCTGATGGCCTCTTTGACAGCAACACTGAAGATGCCTACGTGTACATCCCGCTCGAACTGGTTCGGTCATTGACGCCCGGCGTGCACGACATCTACGTTCACGCTCAAGATGCCGCTGGCAACTGGGGTGCCGTGAGCGTGGCAGCCACACTCACCTACGCCCCGCCCGCACCGATGATCTCCTCGCTGACGATAACTCGCAACGCTGTGCAAACGAACGCAACTATTACGGCGTTCGCCACAGCTTCGGCTCGTGCAGTCAAGATTGCAGCGTTCGAGTATTCGACGAACGATGGTGGGACTTGGACAACGGTGACCTTGGCACCAGCCAACGTGGCCAACGTGGCTTCCTTCACCGCCACCGGCGTAAGCCTGAGCACTACGCAAAACGTGCTGGTGCGAGCGGTTGACAACCAAGTGCCGGCCCAAACTTCGGCCCCGGTTTCGTTGCTCACGATCCGAACTGGCGTTGCACCGGACTCAAACCGCCTTCGGTTCTCGGCAGCCCCGAACGGTGGCAACCTGAATCGGGTCCGTATTCAAGGACGAGCGAACGTGTTCGCGCCGCTTGATGTCGCAAGCTTTGAGTACTTGGTCACACCGGCTGCGAGCCCCGGTGCTCTAGGCTGGGTGGGCGTACCACTCGGCGGTGGCCTGGGCGGTCCGGGCGCCAACACCGTACCGATCAACTTCTTCATCAATGCTGGAATCCCTGCGGGTTCGTCGGTGTGGGTGCGAGTTATTGACAACGCTGGCAATGTCGGGCCCGCCGTAAAGGCAGTCCCGTAACTGCTGTACCCTGACGCCATGACTACCGATCTGCAGAGCACCACCGCTGCCGAGCGTGGGTCCAACTCGAAAAAACGTAGCGACAACATGAGCCGACCCGCCAAGCGGGTCGGCTCTGTTGTTGCCTACGTGCTGGTTCTCGCCGCGGTTGTCGGCGGAGTATTCGCATTTCGAGCCTGGCGCACCAGTGTCCCCGAGGTGGCCAAAGACCCCGCCGCCGCAGCGGCCGCGACCATGCCCAAAAGCGCCGACATCGAAGCCAAGTTCGGCGTCCGCGTCCAAGCCGTGGCACTCACCGCTAATGGCGGCATGCTGCAGATCCGCTACCTCGTTTTGGACGCCACCAAGGCAGCCGCGCTCCACGAAGACAAATCGGCGCCCTACATCACGATTGGCGACACGAAACTGGCCGAACCTGGCCTGAGTGGCCACGGCCATTCCAACAGCACACCCCAGATAGCTCGCGCCGGCTCAGTGCTGATCGCCAATACGCAAGGTGCAGCCAAAATCGGATCGATCGTCGCCGTGCATTTCGAGGACCTCAAGCTCGATCACGTCACTGTCCTGGGCTAGCCGCCAGTGCGCGCCATTCGAAAAATTCTGGGTGGCATCGCCCTTGCCGCATTTACGGTGGTCGCTGCGCCAACCACCGCTCACGCGCACACCAATTTTGTGTCGTCGGATCCTGCTGATGGATCAGCTCTCGTGAGCCCGCCGAGCGTAATTACGCTCTCCTTCTCCGAGGCGCCGTCGACCAAATTTCTTGTTGTCGATCTCAAAAATGCTGCAGGGGTTGCTGTAGCGCCCACCAAAATTGATGAGGTCAACGGGCGGGTAGTGATCACCCTGCCAAAACTCGCCGACGACACCTATCGGCTGAAATATCGAGTTCGCGACCCGATCGACCTTCACCTCACCACCGGTTCGATTGTGTTCGGTGTTGGCCAATCGCCCACGTTGACGAGCCAAGCGGCCGAAACTGGCTCGCCCAACCTGTCTGACGCGATTGCAAAATTCATCGAGCGCCTGGCGCTCATTGGGCTCATCGGCTCGATCTTCGTGGCGTTCGGCCTACGCATCGAGCCTGCCAGAGCGCTGCGGCTGGCCGTCGTTTGTGGGCTCGGCCTCGCCGTTGCCGAAGTGGCTGCAATTCTCAACGAAACCATTGACGTCGGCGGGGGAGTGTCCACGCTTGGTCGAGTGATGTTTTCGAGCAGTTTCGGCCGCAGATCAATCGTTGCTATGCAACTCGGAATCGGTGCCGGGCTGTTGGCTCGGATCGTTCGGCGCATCAACGTATTGGACCGACGAGATGTACTCGTTCGAGTGTTATTCGCCTTGGCTTGCGCCTGTGTGTTCGCCGTTGGATACTCAGGCCACGCCAGCGTCGGCGGTAGTCCCATTGTTGGGGTGGCCCTGCGGTTCCTGCATCTGACGGCGTTGGCTATTTGGCTCGGCGGCATTGTGACCCTTCTCGCCATACGCGCCAAAGGGCCCGCCTGGGTCTATTTCGGGCGATGGGCCTTTGGGTGTGTCGTTGTGGTGACTGCTTCGGGGTTTGCCCTGTCGTCGCGTGAAGTGGCGTCGGCTACTGCTCTGGGCCGTACGACGTTTGGGCGTTCGTTGCTCGTCAAATTGGTCGTGATCGCCGGTGTCATGGTCGCTGCGGTATTGAACCATCGAAAAGTGCGCCGCAAGGGCGCTGTAGGGCTCGCCAGTGCTCGATTCGAGAGTGCAGCGTTGGTTATAGCGGTGGCCTTAGGTGCGTTGTTGGCGTCAACCCCACCGGCTGTGGGCGTCCAGTTCGAAAAGCCCGCCAAAACGGTTCCCGCAGTGCAAACGCTTCAAACTGACGACCTCATCGTGACGGTCTCGGTCAGCCCGAACCGGCCCGGGAAAAACATCGTTTCGACGTCGGTGGTCACCACCAGGCGGCCGAGTCCAGGCAAAATCAGTTCCATCAAACTGTCGGTGGAGCCTCTCGGCCAAACCCCGACGCAACTCCAGCAAATCGACACGACATCGCTCACACCGGTCGACGTTGGAACGGTTCAGCTTCCCAGCGCCGGGGCATTGACCATCGGAGTCGACATTGCCCGCCCGGCGCGTGTCGTAAAGCCTGTGCGGTTTGACTGGACGGTCAACCCCACGCCCATCGCCCGTCCGGCCGCATTCGTGAGCGACTCACCTCTGGCGGGATTCGCCTGGCTTCTGGCCGCACTCGTGGTGGTGGTCGGAGCTATCACCGCGCTGGTCTGGCGGCGGCGGCTACTGCTCGGGAATGCCGTCGGCTCCTGAGCACAACGCACCAGGCTCGGGAGCATCTGGACTGTTGGCGTATTTCTTGACAAAGGCCGCCAGACCCGGATCGTCGACACCGGTGAGCACCAATTGCTTGCCCCACGCGCTGGCCACCACGGGAGCGGGCAACCCCTCGAATGGTGACGCCAAAACGTACGCCGTGGCGTTCGTGAGCGTCTTGATTTTGGCGATGTCTGCTGGAGCTAGGTCAGGTTTGAACGTGATCCACACCGCACCGTGCTCCATGGAATGCACGCCCTTTTCCGTCACGATCGGTTGGCCATAGAAGCCACAATTCTGCCAACGAGGGTTGTGGTCGCCGCCTACCGGCGGCGTTTGTGGATAGCGCACCGGGTCCTTGGTGTGATTTTGGGTGAGGCCGGAAAACGACTTCACGTTGGCCAGGGCCGTGCTGGCCGGTGCAGTGGTCGTGGTCGAGGCCTTCGCCGAAGAACTACAACCAGACAGCGAGAGACCAAGGGCGGCGAGCGCCACGAAAGCAATGCGGAGTTTCACCGCTGCATTCTTGCCGATCAGATGAGTGGCGTTCGTTCATCCAAAGCGCCCAAGCGCCCCGTAGAGTTGACATATGTCGTTCTTTGACCGCAACCGTGACGAACTCAAAAAGCGTGGCATCGACCCCGATCGCCTGCCACCCGGCCAGTATTTCACCGATCGATTCCCGGTGTTGCACGTCGGCGACGTGCCGGCGTACGACTTGAAAACGTGGAGCCTGCGCATATTCGGACTCGTTGAAAACGAAATCACGTTGAGTTGGGATGAGCTCGTTGCGCTGCCCGCCACCGACATCCTCACCGACATCCATTGTGTGACCAAGTGGAGCAAGTTTGACACCACCTGGAAGGGCGTCAAACTCAGCGATCTTTTCGCCAGCGCAGGCGTCAAACCTGAAGCAAAATTTCTCATTGAACATGCCGAGTATGGCTACACCACCAACGTGCCTCTCAAAGACGCGACGCTCGACAACTGCCTCGTGGCCTATGAGTTTGATGGCGAACCAATAGAGCCGATTCACGGTGGCCCGGTGCGCATTGTGGTGCCGCATTTGTACTTCTGGAAATCGGCCAAATGGGTGCGAGGCCTCGAACTAGCCAGCGAAGATAGGGCCGGTTTCTGGGAACGTAATGGGTACAACATGTATGGCGACCCGTTCCTCGAGCAACGTCACTGGGGCGACTGATTGGCCCCGCCCACCTCGGGCCTTCAACTCGACGCCGATGGTGTTACTCGCTGTTGGTGGTGTGGCGATGACCCGTTGTACGTGGTCTACCACGACACGGAGTGGGGACGTCCGGTGCACGACGAACAACGGCTCTTCGAGAAGGTGTGCCTAGAAGGTTTTCAGGCCGGCCTCGCCTGGATCACCATCTTGCGTAAGCGGACCGCATTTCGGGAAGCGTTCGCCAACTTCGACCCCCAGGTGATCTCACATTGGGGCGATGACGTTATTGGACAGTTGCTCAACAACGCCGGCATCATTCGGCATCGCGGCAAAATCCAAGCCGCCATCAACAACGCCAAAGCACTGCTCCATATGCACGAAGGTGGCGAGACGCTTGAGCAGCTTGTGTGGAGCCACGCGCCAGCTCGCCACGAACCGATCACCAAAATCGGTGACATCAAGCCGCTCACGCCAGAGTCGACAGCGCTCTCCAAAGAGTTACGCAAACGAGGGTTCAACTTCGTAGGCCCCACCACGATGTACGCCTTCATGCAGTCGATGGGCGTGGTCAACGATCACGTGGTCGGCTGCGAGCGCCAAACCAACTCGTCGACAGCGCACGCCGTCACGTCGGGCGCCGGAGCAACTCGGCTTAGCGGCGGGGGATAGCCGCCGGGTCGAGGTATTCGTCGAGGCGGCTGATGCGGCCGTCGACCACGGTCACAATGAGGCAGCACGGTATCGACATCACCGACCCGCTCGCTAACGAACCCGTGAGCGTGTGCTGCTGCACAAAACCAGACTCGGTGGCCTGCACCCGAATATCGATGTACTTGCGATTGTGAATGTTATTTACGAATCCGGTCATCATGGCGAGACTTTCGGCCTTGGTCTGCGTCTTGTTGTCGTGGTTGTGCCATACCGCCACGTCGTCGGTATACAGCGCGCTGACGGCGTCGATGTCCCCAACTTCGACGGCAGCAACGAGTGCTCGGGCAACTTCCAGATGTGATTCCGACATGGCCGGAAACTACACGCTGACTTCACATGCCGTAGCACCCTGCGGACGGCTGGTTTCCAACGTCGGATCGACTTCGCCGTACAGCTTGGTGAGCATGCCGCGCACCATCCCACGATCAATGGCGCACATCACAGGATGTTCAATGGCCACCGTGCCAAACGGGCACAACTCGCTCACAATGCGCAACTCGCTGGGCCGCCGGCCCGAAGTGTGGGCGGCGAACCCGTGCGCGGTGAGCGCGTCGGCCACGGTCTGCATGGCAGCCCGCAGACTGCGTTGATGCTCGGTGGGCTTGATGGCTGCTGCCAACGCCGCGCCGTATTCCTCGCCGACTTCCTCGGCCATTTGAGCGGCCTTGTCTTTCGGGATCAACGCCAACGCCCGTGCCAGCAGCGCCACTAACAAATCGTCACGCTTCACCGGCCCGGCGATCTCCACCTTTCGGCCGCTCGTCGTGTACCTCTTGGATGGACGACCGGCCCCGCTCGGTGCGCCGACCTCCACATCGAGATAGCCACCGGCCGCCAATTTCTCCAAGTGGTGCCGGGCCACGTTGGCGTGCAACCCAAATTGCCGGGACGCATCGGTGGCGGTAATGCCGTCGAGATGCTGCGTGGCCATCACATAAATAGCCCGGCGGGTAGGGTCGCCAAACGCCGATGTGACCGCGGAAACGGTGACAGAAAAATCGCTGGAATCGAGCGATGCATTCTCGCTGAGAACCTGACGCGACATGCCAAGTATTCTACCTATCTGCGTAGTGGAAATTATTCCCGACGCCGAGCACCACCAGAATTCTCGCCCCGGAGGAAGTATGTCAATCAATCCTGAAGAAGTCGCGACCGCGCTGGCCGGCGTGCATGACCCCGAGCTTCGCCGCAGCATTCGCGATGCCGGCCTCGTGCGCAGCATCCACATTGAAGGCGACAAAGTACGGGTCTGCTTGGCGCTCACAACTGAAGATTCCCCGGCCGGTGACGTGGTGGTGGCCAGAGTGCGAGCCGCACTCGAACAGGTCCAAGGCATCGCCCATATCGAGCTCGAAATCGATTTCCTTTCCGACGAAGAACGCCGCGATTTGCGCATCAAACTGCACGGCGACCCGGCCGCCACCGACGGCACCAACCCGTCTGTAGCCGGTCATACCCATGGCCGCGAGATCCCGTTCGCCGACCCGGCCAGCAAGACGCGCTGCTTGTTGATTGCGTCGGGCAAAGGTGGCGTGGGCAAGTCGAGTGTGACGGCCAACCTGGCCATTGCGCTGGCTCAGCGCGGCAAAGACGTGGCCATTGTGGACGCCGATGTGTGGGGTTTTTCGATTCCCAAAATGATGGGCATCGACGAAAATCCAACCGTCATCGACCAGATGATGATTGCCCCAGAGGCCTATGGCGTGCGAGTGATTTCGATGGGCTTTTTTGCCGACGAAGACCAAGCCGTGATTTGGCGTGGGCCCATGCTGCATAAGGCGTTGGAGCAATTTCTCACCGACGTGTACTGGGACGCTCCCGACTATCTCATCATCGATCTTCCGCCGGGCACTGGCGACGTGTCGCTCTCGATTTCACAATTCATGCCTCGCTCGGAAATGTATGTCGTGACCACGCCGCAACCCGCCGCCCAGCGCGTTGCGCAACGCGCCGCGGCGATGGGCAAAAAGGTCAACATTCAGGTGCGTGGCATCATCGAAAACATGAGTTGGTTCACCGGCAACGACGGCGAACGCTATGAGCTGTTTGGCTCGGGTGGCGGTCAAGAACTGGCCGACAAACTCGAAATTGGTTTGCTTGGTCAGATCCCGCTGGTGCCCGCGTTGCGTGAAGGTGGCGACAATGGCGTGCCGATCATGATCTCGGATCCCGACAGCGAAGCAGCCGCCGCGTTCAAAGCCATTGCGGAAACCATCGACGTGGAGCTACAGCCCACCCGCCGCTACAACAAGGGCCTCAAACTGCTCTAATCCTTTAGGCCGCCGCCCCAGTTTTGGAGGCGGCCGCGGGCAACGCGATTCTGAAATCGTCATCACGCAGTGAGATTGCGGCCCGATTGCGGCCGTTCTCCTTGGCGGCGTACAACGCTTTATCGGCTCGGACGGTGACTTCAATTGGCGTCTCCCTCCCGTCCCATTGGGCCAGGCCTACCGAGAATGTTTGCCCGCGAGGAATGTTGAGCCGGATGGCATCAATGGCAGCGAGGCAGGCCTCAGGTTCGGAATTGAAAAACATCAGGCCGAATTCTTCCCCACCCAAACGCGCCGCCAGGTAGGTGGCTCGCACGCCACCGCGAAGTGCGCCACCAACGGCGCGCAGTAAATCGTCGCCTGCACCATGGCCATAGCTGTCGTTAAAGTTTTTGAACTTGTCAATGTCGATCATGGCGATCGTGATGGGGGCACCGGATCGAGCAGTTCGTAAGAATTCTTCAGGCAACGTGTGGTCCCAAGTGCGCCGATTGGCGAGGCCCGTGAGTGGGTCGGTGGCCGCAATGGCGGCCATTTGATCAAGAGCGAAACGATGTAGGCGAACCACTCGGATGCCGAGCCAACACGAGAGCGCCAGCAGTAAGCCGGCCACAATTCCCGCGGCAATAAAGAGCCGTGTGGCGTGATTGGCTGCTGTATCGGATGCCAAAGCCGATGTCACACGCCGAGTGTCGGTGATTGTGCCGAGTTCGTTGGCGTGGCCTTGCATCATGCCCAACGTCGTTCGGAGCTCCTCGACCGCAGAGCGAGTGGCGGCATCGGGCTTCTTACCAACGCCGCTCAGGAGTGTGATACCAAGGGTTTGAAAGCGTTCGTAGTCGTGTTGCGTAGCGTCCAAAATATTCAGAATTACCGTGTCGTCCGTGGACGCTCGCAGGGCGCGTAGGGCACGCTCAAGATGATCGGTCGATGTCATGAAGGTCGAGCGGCTGGCCACACTGGTGATGAGCGGCCCGCCGGTGCTGAAGTTGTGCTCCCACTCGGTGAGCTCAGATGTTCTGATTTTCACATCGGCGGCGGTGCTGCCCAACTTGGCGCTTCGTTGCACTTCGCGGTGTTCGGCCTGGCTCAATAAAATGCCGCGCATTCCGAGCAACAAAACTGCGCCGAGCGCAAAGGCCACAGTGACGACCAGAAGGACCACTTGGCGCTCGCTGCGCTGTGCCTTCCATCGAAATGACGTCTCCTGTTCGAACCAATGCATCCTGTTTAGCTTCGGCCAGACTTAGCAATTCCTTAACCATCAAAAAGCGGCAAATCGGGCGGTCGTGATTGCGGTGCCTCGCCTCGTACACTGACGCACAGTTATTTCCTGCAGGAGGCCTCGTGGACGTTCGCATTGGTGTTACCCAAACCCCAAAAGAGTTAGCAATCGAGGTTGCCGACGACACAGATCGCGATGCCCTCATCGCATCCGTCGATGCGGCGATTTCTGGTGGCGACGGGGTGTTGTGGCTCACCGACAAGAAGGGCAAACGAGTCGGCATTGCCGCGGCGAAGATCAGCTATATCGAGATTGGCACGGCCGACGCCGAGCGGCGCATCGGGTTTGGTGCTTAACCAACTCCTGGATCACCGGTTGCTTTTTGTGACCGGCAAAGGCGGAGTCGGTAAATCAACAATCACCGCCGGGCTGGGTTTGCTGGCTGCCCAACGCGGCAAGCGGGTATTGGTTGCCGAGGTCGACGCTAAGGGTGACCTCGGCCGACTCTTTGAATCGGGTCCACTGAAATTTAATGCGCGCGAGGTGCAACCTGGTGTGTTTGCCATGGCGATGCAGACCGAAGACTCGTTACGTGAATACCTTCGTGTACAAGCCAAAGTGCCCTTCATCGTCAAGCTCGGGCCGCTGGCCCGCACGCTCGATTTTGTGGCATCGGCGGCGCCGGGCGTCCGCGAAATTTTGACCATTGGAAAATTCGCCTGGGAAGTGCGCGAGCGTCACTACGACTTGGTGATCGTGGATTGCGCGGCGTCCGGGCATATTGTTTCCCAGCTCAACGCACATCGCGCCATTGACTCACTGGTCGGGCTCGGGCCAGTCAAAAAACAGACGCAGTGGATGAGCGACATCTTGAGCGACCCGGCAATAACGGGAACCGTCGTGGTGACTACCGGCGAAGAAATGCCGGTCACCGAGACGCTCGAATTGGTGGCCAAACTGCGAGCCGAGACCGAAATTTCTGTGAGCGCTGTCATGGTGAATCGAGTGTTGCCGGCGATTTTCAACCGGGACGAAGCTCGTGTTTTCGAACGATTGCAGCGGCCTGCGACACAGAAGAAACTGGGCCCGGGTGGGGTTGAGTTAGTTACCGCGGCGATGATTGCCGACACCATGCGTGAATCGCGCAGCGTGCAGATGGCCAGGCTCACCCAAGAGCTCGAGGGGTCGGTACCAATGGTGTTGGTTCCTGAGCTCTTCCGAGCCGACCACGGACTGCGTGCGCTGCACAAAATTGCTGACTTGATCGGCGAAGAAATCTGATGCCGACTGTGCTGCCGACCGCCTTGCCGACTGTGCTGTCCACCATGCTCACGACACGTGAAATCATTGTGGTGTGTGGCCCAGGAGGCGTCGGCAAAACCACCACGGCGGCAGCTATGGGAGTAGCGGCCGTATTGGACCACGACGCCAGAGTGCTCGTGCTCACCGTCGACCCGGCCCGGCGCCTGGCCACTGCGCTGGGCCTGGAGGCGATTGGCAACACGGAAACTCCCGTGCCGACCAATGCATTTGAAAACGCCAATCTCAAACCACGCGGTGAGTTGTGGTTTGCCATGTTGGACACCAAGAAATCCTGGGACGATCTGGTTCAACGCCACGCACCCGACGCGGCCACGGCGCAAGCCATCAAGGCCAACCCGCTGTATGACAACATCACCGGCCGATTCGTGCAAAGTCACGACTACATCGCGATGGAACGACTCTACGAAATTCATCTGTCGGGCCGTTACGACCTGATCATCGTCGACACGCCGCCGAGCCGTAACGCTATTGACTTCCTGGACGCCCCAGAGCGTATGGCCGACTTCTTTTCCAGCCGATTCCTACGATGGCTGATCGCTCCGTATCGGTCCAAATTTGTGTCGATGGCGTCACGGCCGTTCATGCAACTTGCCGATCGCGTGTTGGGGTCCGATTTTTTGCAGCAGATTGCCGACTTCTTTGTGCTGTTTCAAACCATGTACGACGGGTTCGTCGAACGAGCCACGGCTGTCGATCGATTGCTGCATGATCGACGCACGGATTTCGTGGTGGTGAGCACGCTGGAGACGGCTCCAGCCTCTGAGGCATCATTTTTCATCGATGCCCTGACTAAACGCGGCTTCAGCTTGCGCGCAATCGTGGCCAACAAGTGTTTACCGTCGTCGCTGGCATCGGCCGACGCAGCCAGGCTGGCTCGGTCACTCTTGAAACCCGGCGGTGTCGATGCGATTGCCGCCGCCCTTGACAAGGCCACCGCGGCCGAACCGCTCTTGGAGTCGGTGCTGGTTTCGGCCGCCATGAATTTCGAGCGCCTCGCGATAACGGCCACGAAACAACGTGATCTCCTGAGGGCCTTTGAGCGCACGGGCGCCGGCGTGACGAGCGTGCCGCTGCAACTCAACGACGTGCATGACATTGGACAGCTAGCGCAATTGGCGCAGTCACTCAACCCCCAGCATTTGTAACTGAGGCACCCAACGCGGTGGTGGCCGCTGCGTTGAAATTGCCGGCAGAGAACGGGCCCATGGGCCCAGAGTCGACTCCGTTGCGATCGATGGCGTGCAGCGACATGTCGGTCGTGGTGGTTATCGGTATCACGACCACCGGCAATCCGCCTGCGATGTGCGCGACATCGGTGGTGCCAACGATCTTGCCTGATGGTTCCTGTAGCTCGACGCGTTGCACCCAGTTGGCAGCCGTGGCGACAACAAAGGTCAACCCGCCTCCCCGAACCGTTTCGTAGGCCAACGGTTCCAACGGCTGGCGCTCACGAGCGTGGCAATTGTCCCACGCCGATTGCCCGTCGACTTCGAGCCGATGGCACAGCATTTTGGCGCCGTCGATGGTGTCGACCAGCGCGTACCCAGCGGTCCATTTTTTGTTCTCTGCGGTGCCGCTTGAGATGACCGTCACCTTGCCGGCATTGAATTTTTCGACGGCTGCCGTGGTGGGGAATTCTGTGCCTGAGCCGTGATGCTTGATGATCGAATGCCTCGTGCCCGTCGTGTCGCTGGCTTCGAGGTCGAACCAGTGGGCAGTGGGCGGTAGCAGCGCGAGGTAGGGCCGAAGCTTCGTGTGCGACACAACATCGGCACCCACAGGAATATCGATGGGCTTCCCGGCGTCGAAAGTAGCGTGAATTTTACTCACGTTGTTCGTGGCAAACCCGTAAATGACGAGTCCAGTGCCGTAGACCATGGCTGAGCCACCGGGTACGAGCGCCTCAGACGGGCTGAAATTGCTCGGCGTGCAATTGGACGAGCCGTCGGCGAGATGGTTCGTCGTGGCAGAGAATTCGAAGCACACGATTGATTCGTTGGCAGTGCCGTCGGCCTTGAGCGACCCGGTTCCCGAGCCCAGCGCAATGGTGGCAACGATCGTGGCGGGCGGGGTCGACGCGGCATAGTTCGGTTCCGTTACCTGTGAATACAGGGCTGCCCAGGCATCTTGGGTGGTCGGCACAATCGAAAAGGCTGACCGGGTATAGGCCGAGATCGAATCAACAGGCCCGCTGCCGAACATGACGACGCTCAGGCCGTCGATCAGCAAGTGAATCTCGACCGATGCGCCCACCGGCGCCGAACTTTCGGTGATCACGAAGGCCGTCATCCCCTCTGGCACCGCTACCGACGACAGGGTATGGGCGTCCACGATCGCCGACGTTTGGCCGAACAGTCGCCGCTGTAACAGCTGGAAGTAGAACGCTTGGGTCGATGACGGTTGAGCTCTGAAAGACAGGCCTGCAGATCCTTGAGCCGGGTCGCCGTAATTGAGTGACCACGACTCGCCTTGGGCGGTGCTGGCGGCTACGACATCGGCCGCCACGTCGGTGAGCCCAAGACCACTGATGTCACCGTGATTGAGCGCTGGGCCATGTGATGTGTTGGATGTGGTAATCGTGCGCAGCAGTGTGTCGAGATCGGTATCGCTCATACCAATTGACGACACTGTCATCAGGAACGTCTCATCGTTGGTCAACACATTGACCAACGTCTGGTCTTTCCCAGCATGTGAGATGTTGGCTGGACGCCCGGCAATCGTTGTTGGAGTGCCCAATTCTGGCAAGGTTCGCTCTGCAGAAAGTGTGATTTGCACGGCTTTGCGTTGATCGATTGGCTGCGAGTCGTCTTGGAGGAACAGTGTTGCCCCAGGCGGAGTCAGTTGAGTGACCGACGTACCAGACTCGGCGTAGACGCCGGTGAGGACGAAACCGGCCGGCACCACTTTTGGCACATATTTTGGCAGCGAATTCGACTGGACTGCGCTATTGCCGGCGAGTGCGATTGTGGTTGATTCGCCGCCGGTGGCCAACGAAGCAGCAGATCGGTTACCGCTCGAAGGCGCGCCGGCGAGCCCGGAACGTGAACCAGCGTGATTCGACACCACGATCACCGCGGCGATCGCCACGACCATGGCCATGGTGGCGCTGCCCGCGATCAGCCCGCGTCGGCGGGTTTCGGCATGGATGATACGGCCTTCGATCATTTGCCATTTGGCTTCATCGGCGGCAACGGGCGCACCTTCGGTGAGCGACGTTCTGAGTTGAATCTCGATTGGGTCGTTGGGGACTGACATCACTGACCACCTGGCTTGTCTTGCAACGCCGCTCGGAGGTCCCCCAACCCACGATGCAACGTTGATTTTACGGTGCCGGCTGGCATGCCCAATGCCTCGGCAATTTCTGATTCTGAAAGATCTTCGTAGTACCGCAGCACTACGACCGCTCGTCGCCTGGAGCTCAATTTGAGTAACGCATCACGCATCTCATCGCCAGGGGCAACGTGGGTCACGCCATCGGTGCGCAGCTTCGGCGCGTACTTGCGTTCGACTGCTTTGCGACGATGTTCATTGCGACACAGATTCACGACAACGGTGCGAATAAATGCCGGGGGATTGTGGAGCTTTTCACCCTTGCGTTGCATCACGCGATGCACCTTCACAAACGCTTCTTGCACGATTTCTTCGCCTACTTGAGTCGACCCGACCATCAATCGGGCGATGTGTACTAGACGCGAATAATTATCTCGATACAGCTCTTCGAGTCGCTGGCTGGCTGATGACAACGACTGTGCAGATTCCGTCGAGTCGTCCAAACCAATGACCTCTAGAGCCAGCGGGGGCGGATCATGAGGCGAAGGCCGCCGCCGAGACATCGTCATTGCGCCTTGCATCATGTACGACATGACACGCGAACTCAAGGCTTGGTTCCCGACGAGGGAACAAATTTCGTCGTACCATCGCGCCATGACCAGCGTCTTAGACCTCGCAAAGGCCCACACGCGGCTGACCGCCGACCAGGCCGCGCACCTACAACGACTCGTGATGTCGTGGGCGATTCTGGCTGATTTTTCGTTCGCCGACCTGCTGCTGATGGCACCCAGCTCCTCGGCGGAGGCCGGCCACCTGGTGGTGCTCGCCCAAGTGCGGCCCAGCACCGGCCAAACCTGTTACTTGGACGACTGGGTTGGTGTGCACCTGTCGTCTGTCGAACGCCCCGCCGCCGCTGAATGTATGGCGAGCGGAGTCGAAGTTACGCAAAGTATCGACATTGCCGGATTAGATCGGCCTGCCGCCGAGCGCTGTATCCCGGTGAGATGTGAGGGCGAGACAATCGCGGTGCTCGCTCGTACGACCAGCCCGGCCGCATCCCGGTCGCCCGGAGAGCTCGAAAAAACATACCTGCAAATATTCGACCGGTTCGCCGGGCTCATTGCCGCCGGGCGATTTCCGTACCAACATTCTGACCCCCATCCTGCAGCTCGGATGCCCAGAGTGGGCGATGGCGTGATCGTGCTCGATGCCCAACGGGCGGTCACCTACGCTTCGCCAAACGCCGTGTCAGCGCTGCATCGCCTCGGTGTGCGTCTGAATGCTCGAGGTCAGCGGCTCAATGCGCTCGGCGTGGACGATGCTGCGGTGCGCACAGCCTGGTCTACCGACACACCCGTGCTGGCCGAGCTCGAGCATGGCGACGACGTGACTGTCCTGATGCATTGCTTACCAGTGAGCGACAACGGAATAGTGACCGCGGCAGTGATCCTGGTGAGAGACATCTCCGAAGTAAAACGGCGTGACCGGGTGATCTTGTCGAAAGACGCCACCATTGCCGAAATTCATCATCGGGTGAAAAACAACCTTCAGACGATCTCGTCGCTCCTCCGATTGCAAAGCCGCCGGCTCACCTCCGGCGAGGCCAAAATGGCCAT
>JAYWAI010000144.1:0-5872 GCA_043782545.1 Acidimicrobiia bacterium | reverse complement strand
GGGCTCCCACAAAGGTCATAGGAAGGTTGCGCAACCTCCCAATAATCGCCGCCGCGTAGGTGTTGATAATGAGCAGCGTGAGGGCCGGGCCGCTGAGCGCGATCGTGGGTGACACCAACACGCCCGACAGTGCAGCCAACGAAGCTCCGATGCTCCAGGACGCCATAGAGACACGATTTGGCTTGACCCCGTTGAGGGCCGCCAGATTTCTATCGTCGACACAGGCTCGCATGGCAATGCCCAGACGACTGCGATACAACAACACGCGCAATCCAATGGCTACAACGCCGGCAAAAAGCAACGCAAATACCTGGTGATAGGGCAGTCGCACGCCCAGCACATGTACGACGTCACCTTCGAAGAATCGCCTGAGTGGGCGATTCTTGAGCGGGTTCCAAACCCATGCGCTGAGGCCTAGAAAACTCAACAACAAGCTGATGGTGACGACAAGTTTCGTGGTGGCCGACGTACCGTCGAGGCGGCGCATGATCACTGCCTCGAGCAGTGCGCCAAACAACGGAGCAATGAGCAGCACGACCACGACGAACGCGATCGGGGCCGGCCAATTCCAGCCAAATCGCAACTGCCAGTAGGAGAACGCCGCGAGCATGCCCATTGCGCCATGGGAGAAGTTGAACACTCCCGTGGTCGTGTACGTGAGTACCAAACCCATGGCCGCAATGGCGTAGATCGACGCGGTCGTGAGGCCGCTAAAGGTGTAGTTGATGAATTGTTGCATCGCGATCCAGCGTTGTTACGCCGGCGTTATGACTTCGGGAAGCCTGGGATTTTGGCCGAGTTGGCCGGATCGCAGTTGAGGTCACCCTGGTTTGGTTGTGTGAACTTCGCGCTGACTTCGAAACCCTTTGATGTGGCTTGCAGCGCTAGGAAACACTCGCTGTTGTGGCCTGCCGTGCTGCCAGGTGTTTGCGGTGTGTGCATACCACCAGCAGTCCATTCCTTGATCGCTGAGGCCTTGCCCATTACACAATCGCGAGTGAGGTTGCTGCCGCATTCTTTTGCCGACTGGGCCCACAGTAGAAATGCGCTCGTGGTGTTGATGCCGAGTGCTTCAGGCTTCTTGCCGGGCGCGTACTTGGCCAGTACGTCGAGGTATTGCTTGACCGCTGGGTTGGCGTCGGCCTTTTCGAACGGCGTGAATCCGCTCACGAGCAAGAACGTGGTCTTGTCGAGCAGCGGGCCGACTTCGGAAATAAGCTTGGGGTCGTAGTCGTTGGCGTTGACCACGATGTACTTGGGTAGATAGCCCACGTCATTGAACGCTTTGATGATCGCAATGGTCTGCTCAACTGAGTTGAAGATCGAGAAGACTTGCACGCCTTTGGCTTTTACGCCCTCGGCGAACGGACGCCAATTGTCGACGCCGCGAGCGAATTCGTCGTAGTACACCGTCTTGAAACCCAACTGCTCGGCAGCAGTTTGATCCTTTTTGCCCGACGGATTCAACGATGGATCTTGGTTGTTGAGGTAACCCAGGAATGGCATCACGGCAGGGTCAACTTTGGCCAGAATGCGCAGCGGCCCCATAAGGTGCGATTCGCTGTCGGAGTTGGTGATTGCTTCAATGGAACCAGCCGCTCGCCCTGCCGGCGCCGACACGGTGAACGTGGCGATTTGGGGAAGCTTGCATGCAGTGCGGGCTTCCACGCCAGTGGCATCCAACCCATAGCCATCGCCAACCAACATAAAGTCGGTGTCGCACGCTTCGGTCATGACTTTGCCGAGGTTGAATAGCGCGGCGTCGTGATCATTCAGCTTGAGCTTTCGGCCCAAAATACCGCCAGCGTCGTTGCACCATTTCACGAAAGCTCCAGCCGCATCGACCATGCCTTGGTTGAGCCCAGGAATGATGGTGTTGCCGGGATCTGCGCCGGAGCCAATGGTGATTTCGGTGTCGGTGACACCCTTGTCGGTAGCGCCCTTGGCGTCACCCTTGCCACAGACCTCTTTGATGGAACCCCAGTCGCCGGGGCCAGGTGCTGCGGTCGTCGAAGCGGTGCTCGCCGCGCTGGTTGACACAATGGCAGCCGTAGTCGTGGCGCCTGATGACGCGGTGGTCGTGGGCGACGCCTTGCTCGTAGAACGCCCGCATGACGCAGCAACCAAACTCAACAATGCGACCGACGCCACAAGCATTTTTTTCGGTAGATAGCGTTGCACTAGTTCCCCTTTATTCGCGTCTCTACCCCCGAGGTGAGACCGTGGTGTCGGGTACAGTAACACGTTTTTGCAGGTGTCCAAATCCAGACAAAATATTGCCGTTAACCTGCCATTTAATGGCCCTTCAGGAGCGCTTTCACGGCCATTTCCAAATGGTCGCGCACGTAGTCGATATCGTGGCGGCCGCTCACCCATCCAAAGGTCAAACTGTTGAGCACATGAGCCAAGGTTTCAATGACCTCGACTCTATTGTCAACGTCTTCGTCGCCAATAGCCGTGTTCATAATGGTGAGAAAGTTTGCTTGTACTTGTTCGCGGACATCATGCACTGCTGGATCAA
This sequence comes from Acidimicrobiia bacterium, assembly GCA_043782545.1. Lineage (GTDB taxonomy): Bacteria > Actinomycetota > Acidimicrobiia > Acidimicrobiales > JBBRKR01 > JBBRKR01. The sequence continues at coordinate 3,351 of JAYWAI010000144.1, read as the reverse complement.
GTGAATAGACCGCTCGAAACATCGTCTTCATGAGCGCTTCGTTTCGGGCGTAGTTTCTCGCCATTCCGCGAACGACTCGTAGCACTCGTTCTTGAGCCGTGGCTCCGGCTGGTGGTTTGTCCCGCAATTGAGCACGAAGAGATTCCATTTCCTCGACGTGGGCCTCGGCGATGAGGTGATCTTTCGATGAACAAAATTGATAGATCGTTGTCATCGACATTTTCCCAGCCTCGGCAAGCTCGCGCATGTTGATCGAGTCATAACCGTTTTGGGCGGCGTCCCGTGTGAGCGACATGAGCCGCTGATAGCGGGGGTCGCTTCGTCGCGCCGCAAGGTCAAGTCGTGTCGATGTGCTCGGCGTTGCATCCACGTTGGCCATTGCCGATCACGGTAATTCACCCGTCGTGTCGCGTACCGCATTGCACGATGCGGGTCGCCCAATTCGGCCGCCGGTATGGTGCGATCATGAAACTCGCGTTGACATTCGGATACTGGCAGGCCGCGCCGACACCCAGCTTCGTGGAAATCGCCCGAGCCGCCGAGGAGGTGGGTTTTGATTCGATATGGACGGCCGAATCATGGGGCAATGACGCCTTCACTTTCCTGACCTGGGTGGCCGCTCACACATCGAAAGTTCGCTTGGGTACCGGCGTCGTGCAATTGGCGGCCCGTACGCCCACCGCCACTGCCATGGCTGCGATGACGTTGGATCATTTGTCGGGAGGGCGCTTGATGTTGGGCCTTGGCGTGTCGGGCCCGCAGGTCGTCGAAGGGTGGTACGGACGCCCGAGCGACAAGCCACTAGCTCGAACGCGCGAATACGTCGACATCATCCGCCAAGCGTTGCGTCGCGAAGGTCCGGTGATAAATGGCGGCGATTTTTACCCACTCCCGTACCGTGGCCCCGGCTCATCTGGGTTGGGAAAGCCGCTCAAAATCATGACGCATCCGCTTCGCACAGAGATACCGATTTTCCTGGGTGCAGAGGGGCCCCGCAACGTCACGCAGACGGCTGAGATCGCCGACGGCTGGTTGCCGTTGTACTACTCGCCGTTTCGCCAGGATGTGTACAGCGAACAATTGGCAGCCGCAAAACCAGGCTTTGAAATCACCGCGTTGGCATCGTTAAAAGTGACCGACAACGTGAGCGAGGCACTGTGGCCAGTGCGCGCCATGTTGGGTTTCTATGTTGGTGGAATGGGGGCCAAGGGGCAGAACTATCACACGAAACTGATGGCCCGTATGGGTTTCCAAGCCGAAGCAGAACGTATCCAAGAATTGTTTTTCGAGGGTAAACGGGATGAGGCGATTGCCGCGGTGCCAGAAGAGTTCGCCGACGAAATTTCGCTCGTTGGGTCCCCGAAACGAATTCGGGAGCGGCTTGACGCATGGCGCTCGTCACCGGTAACGAGCCTGATGGTATCGGCCCGATCGACTGAGGACGTGCGGCAAATCGCCGATATATTTTTCGGCTAGCGACGGCTAGCGGGCCTTGCTGCGATGGTGGTCAACAGCCGCCGCCATCCCCGCTTGCCAGGTGACCGCACAGGGTCCGGTGGCGGCGCGGCGTTTGGTCACATCAGCCAGAGATCCCCGTAACGATCCCGGCACTTCGCGGACGTTGACGACGGCGTCAATGCCGAGCCGCTCGCCCATAAATGCCGCCCATTCCTGGACGCTCACGACCTCGTCGCCGGCCCAATTCAGAATCGTGGCTGGCGTTGATGCCGCGTCCAAAAGGCCATCCACGCCAGAGTTGATATCGCTCTGATGGATGGGTTGGTAGGTGCACGGGTCCCAACGAGTGGTGAGCTGTTGCCCGGCCAAAAGTTGCATCAGATGAATGGTGGGTAGGCCGCCTCGCTCGTCGTAGGCGGCGTTCATGCGGGCGATCGTGGTGGGCAACCCGAGCATGCGAGCGCTGGCCCGCGCCACGGCTTCCTGCCCCAATTTCGACACGCCGTACGTCGGCGAGTGGGTCACATTGGGGTCGCCGAGTGGGTCAGATTCAACATAGACGTGCCACGGATCTTGGTGAGGCTTGTACACAGAATGTGTCGACATCACGAGTGCTGCCTTGGCTGTGCGGCAGTGTTGCATCAAGAGCCCGGTGGCTTCTGCGTTGGTGCGGATTGCGGCGTCGTAATCCAGGCCGCCACCTTGGGCTACGGCGAGGTGCAAGAGATACGTGACGTCGCGGGGGAGTGCGTCAAAAAGCCCTTCGGAAATGTCGCAGGCGATGGGCTCAATTCCCGTTGCGGTGACCCGCTCGAGCGAGCCCGCTTGCGTAAAACGGGCCACACCAAACACGGTGTTGTCGTGGGCCAGATGAGCGGCGAGTCCAAATGCGATTTGGCCCGTCACACCGGTAACGATGACGCGTTCGCCGTGCATGGAAAATTTACGCCGCGGGAATCCAACGGCCTCGGGGCAGGCGCTCGATGTCGATGTCTGGCACTGGTCCGGCAAACATCGGGTGTTTCGCAACCGCACCTTCGCGGTATCGAGTGGTGGAATGCATGGGATCCAGGTCGAATTCCGGGATCACTTTGTCGCCAAAAATTTCAATCATCTCGTCGACCTCATCGGGGTACATCGCTCCGGGTATGCCAAACACCAACTGGTCGCAACCAACTTTACTGTACGCCTGAATTTGCTCGGCCACTTCGTCGGGCGTGCCGACGGCCATGTAGCCACCGGCAATCAGCATGTCAATAAAACCGTCGGGATCGCCTCCAGCGAGCTCGCGCAGGTTCATAGCTTTTTGAGGCCACATAATGGCGTCATTCGATTTCGGCATGGTGTCGTGATACAAGTTGACCATCGACACGAGATAGTGCGAATTGCCGTCGAGGGCGATTTCGCGAGCCCGTGCCCGATCATTGAGGCACACCACGCCGTTGGTCATCATGAGGTTGTTATTCATGTAGTCGCCGAGTGGCTCTTTGCAGTTTGCAATACCTTCTTTGTAGCTATCGATCCGGCCTTGCAGTGCATAGATCGGCTCGAAGTTGAATGCAATCGCACCAATACCCATCTCGCCCGCTTTGGCGAATGTCGGGGGGTTGCCGCACGCCACCCAAATGGGCGGATGGCTGTTGCCGTACGGCTTGGGGAGCACGTTGTGGGGGTACGGCACGGTGAAGTGTTCGCCGTGATACTCGTAGTCTTTCTGAGCCCACATGCGGGGAATCTCTCGGACGACTTCTTCCCACTCTGCCTTGGTTGAGCTCACATCCATGATGTTGAAGGTGGCCACTTCGTGGCTGCCAGCGCCGCGCCCGGTGCCCCATTCGTAACGGCGGTCGGTCACGTGATCCAGGAACGCGGCTCGCTCGGCGAGGCGCGCCG
>JAYWAI010000143.1:0-2221 GCA_043782545.1 Acidimicrobiia bacterium | reverse complement strand
TCCGAAAGCTGATTGACGGGCACAAATTCAGTCGGGGATGGAGCCGAATTTGCCGTTGTTGTAGTCGGTCATTGCTTGGCGTATTTCTTGTTCGGTATTCATCACGAATGGTCCGTATTGCACGACAGGTTCGCCGATGGGCAGCCCACCGAGCACCAACAGATCGAGTGCATCGGCGCTCGTTTGATGCGGGTGCGCAGCCAGCGTGATGGTGTCGCCACCCATCTCGAAATACGCCATGTGATGCGCTGCCAATTCGGCTCGCTCTACGCCCGCAAAACCTTCGCCAGTGAGCGCGTACGCCATGGCGTTGAAGGCGGGATTCCACGGCAGTGTGACCTCACTTCCGGGCTGCATCGTGATGTGCGCCAACGTGATTGGCGTGTTGGTCGATCCTGGCCCAGAAAACTCGCCGAGGGACCCTGCGATGAGCCGAATTAGTACTTGCCCGTTGGCCGCGCCGATCAGCGTGAGGTTTGGGCCGGCGATGGCTTGATAGGCCGGCGGGATCATTTTCTTTGCCGATGGCAGGTTGACCCACAGCTGAATCGAATGCTGCAAACCGCCCTCTTCATACACTCGATCGGTCGGCATCTCGTCGTGCAGGACGCCCGCTCCGGCCGTCATCCATTGGGTGTCGCCGTCGTAAATTACGCCGCCGCCACCGTGCGAATCGTGATGCGCCACCTCGCCGTCGATGATGTAACTGACGGTCTCAAAACCTCGGTGTGGGTGCCATGGCGCACCTTTCGTTTCAAACGGCGCGTTCTCCACCGGGCCGAGTTGGTCGAGCAACAAGAATGGGTCGATCTGAGTAAAATTCAAGCCCGCGAAACCACGAAACACTGGGAACCCAGCACCCTCGGTCGCCGCACGACCCTTCGTGACGCTTCGCAACACACGCGGCTCGCCAACGATCTCGCCTAACGACGGCAACTTCTCTACGGACTCCACAGTCACAGCAGGCATTTCACTCCTCAAAACTCATCGGCAAACATGGCCGAACTGATCAGAATTCGACGTCAGCCTACGGCCGCCAAACCGCTTCGACACGCGTCGCCACGGTGGCGAGCGTCACACCCCCAGATGCAACCGAATCGCCGAGTCGAGTTGGTGCAAGAGGTCCTGAGGAAGCGAACTGATTACTGCCCCCACGCGCTCGAAGGAGACCGCGCGAATTCGCTCCGCTTGTGCCTTGGAATTGCTCTTGAGATGACACCGGCGCGCCGGCAGAGACACCTGAAACGAGTAGATCCGAGTGACGTTCGACGTGATTGGCACCACCGTCACGACGCCACGACCCAGCCTGGTCGCCGAATCATTTGCGCCGTCGTTTGACACGACAACCGCGGGCCGCTTCTTTGCTGCTTCAGATCGCCGAACCGGATCGAAATCGACCCAGACAATGTCGCCCCGTTTCATTTGCGTCGCTTCGCATCAAGACCATCGGCCACGGCGACATCCCACACGTCGTTGTCGCCATCGGCCCATTCTTGAAACGCGTCGTCGTAATCACCAGCTATGTCCGCCAAGCGCAATTTGTCGAGTGCGGCCTGCACTACCGCCGACCGACTCGCCACGCCATGTTGATGGGCATACTCGTCGATGAAGGCGACTTCGGAATCGGAAAGGCTGACACTGAGCTTCATACCATGGAGCGTACCATCAGTCGTAGTGTGGGTAGCATCCAAAATGCTACCCACATCGCCACCGAGCTAGTCGCCGTAGGCGTAGAGGAACCCGTTTCGGGAGCCGATGTAAATTTTGCCCTCAAAGACAACGGGCGTCGTCTCCATGCAGTGCGCATCACTGGGCACGTCGACGCTCCACAATTCTGGCGGATCGACTGCGGGATTCGAGACGTCATAGGCGTGCATCTTGCCAACGCAGTCGGCCTGGATCAGCACGTTGTCCACGACAACGGGCGAAGCCCAAAACGATGCGTCGCCTTTCAATGGGAATTTTTTCTCCCACAGAGTTTTACCCGTCGCACGATCGATGCCGTACAAGATGCCCCGAGTACGAGCAGCGATGAGCGTGTCGCCGTGAATCGCCGGAGTAGCCCAGAAGCCATCCTTGCTGCCGTCAAACGCGTCGCCTTGAATACTCCAAACGATCGGGTTGTCAGGCTTACTTGGATCAAGTTTCATCAGGTGCCCAACCGCTTTGGAGCGCTTGTTGTGCCGCTCTCCTTCGGTGTTGACATACAGCATGCCCTGCG
>JAYWAI010000142.1:0-5876 GCA_043782545.1 Acidimicrobiia bacterium | reverse complement strand
GGATAAGGCAAACTCGTGGGTGGTCATCGTGCGTCCTTCTCGGTTGCTTGGTCGCTATCGAGAATCGCACGATGACCACCATCACCCCGAGGATGGTCACTGACTCCTACACCACGCGATGGGACTCACCCCTCTCAGGCGGGTCGAGCCGAAGAGTGTCGACGAGGCGCGACGTAGGTTGGGCCGACGTCCTTGGCACTCTCAACCACACAATTTGCCTAGGTCGAATGTTACAAAATGTCGGGGTTTTACTAGACATGCGGGTCGGGCCTTTTGATGGAGCCACGCGGCGGCCCTAGCCAATTCGCTTGCTGACTCGGCCTAGTTGCGGCGCCACTTCTGCCACCCTGATCCCAAAAGACAGCATCGCAGTCAATGACCCGCACAGCCGATCAGCGGTAGAGTGCCGACTCAATGGTTCCGTTGCGAGGCACTCAACCCAAGGTCGGTAGATGGCTGATTTATGGGATTATCGACCCCGACAGCGGAACCCTGATTTACATTGGGAAGACTCACAAACGCCGCGAACCGCGTCTGCGTGAGCACGTCGAATCCTCCCTTGCTGGGAGCAGCGCTCCAATCCACGTTCGAATTCGCCAATTGATCAGTCTGGGTCGGGCGCCGGAAGTGTTCGTCCTCAAGTGTGTTGAACCGAATGGGTCGTGGCCAGAGCAGGAGCGACAGGAGATAGCCTTTTGGCGTTCGATGTCGCCCGAGGATCTCCCAATCACCATTCGACCGCAAACATTAAGAAGTCATCCCGTGATTGTGAGGTCGGTCGAAATTCTAAATGTCAAAGCAGGCGGGTAATCGTCTTTCGAATGGACTAACCGTGAATCGGCCGGCGAAAAGGCGCTACTTCTTCACGATCATGGTGAGGCCGTCGGCGATGGGGAGCATGACCGCATCGACAGCGGGGTCGCTGATCACGTGGTCATTGAACGCCCGCAGGGCAACAGTGTCGGCCGAATTGTCTGACTCGTCGATCACCCGAGCGAACCAAAGTGTGTTGTCAACCAGCAGCACACCGCCTTGTCGCATCCGCGGCATGATCTGCTCGTAGTACGACAAATAGCCGGTCTTGTCGGCGTCGATAAACGCGAGGTCGTAGGGCCCAGTATCAAGCGTTGCCAGGGTTTCACGAGCATTGCCAATACGAAGATCGATCAGATGATCAACACCGGCTCGCTGCCAAGCGGCGCGGGCAATTGCCGTCCATTCCTCGCTCACATCGCAACACACCAGGCTGCCCCCAACGCTCAAGCCACGTGCCATCGCCAATGCTGAATATCCCGTAAACGTGCCGACTTCGATGGCTCGTTTGGCACCCATCAAGCGCGCCAACATCGTCATGAACGAGCCTTGCTCGGTAGAAATTTGCATGAGCGAAATGCCACCAAGCTTGGCGGTCTCGTCTACGAGCCACTGTTGGACCTCGTCGAGTGGCATCGAATGCGCACCGATATACGCCATGATTTCTGGGCTGAGTCCGAACTGTTTTGAGTCACTTGCCATGCCAGCAAGTTAGCGCGCTTTACGCCGAAGCTGCGGCGAGGAAACCCAACTCAAGATCGGCCAAAATATCGGCGATCGATTCCAAACCCACACTGAGACGCACCAACCCAGGGTCGACGCCCGCGACACGTTGCTCGTCAACGGTGAGCTGACTATGCGTGGTGGTGGCTGGGTGAATCACCAGCGAACGCACATCGCCAATGTTGGCCAAGAGCGTGTGCAGTTGCAAGGCCTCGGAGAACTTGCGGCCAGCGTCGGCACCGCCCTTGATCACGAACGCCAACACCGAACCTGCGCCCTTGGCCATGTATTTCTTTTGTGCCGCATTCCACGGCGACGACGGCAACCCGGCGAATTGCACCGACTCGACTTCGGGTCGGGCAGCGAGAAACTCGGCCACTGCTTGGGCGTTACTCACGTGGCGCTCCATGCGCAGCGAGAGCGTCTCGATGCCTTGTATCATCGTCCACGCGTTGAACGGCGAGATCGTCACGCCAATGTCCCGCATGCCTTGCACGCGAGCTTTGAGGTGATAGGCGTTGTTGCCGAGGGCTGGCCAATATTGCAAACCGTGGTAGCTCGGGTCGGCCTCAGTGAACATCGGGTGGCGGCCTGCGCCCCAGTCGAAGGTGCCACCGTCGACGATCACGCCGCCGATTGAGGTGCCATGACCGTTCAAGAATTTGGTGGCCGAGTGCACCACAATGTCGGCACCATGCTTGAGCGGTTGGCAGAGATACGGCGTTGGCACCGTGTTGTCAACAATGAGCGGCACGCCATTTTTGTGGGCCACGCCAGCAATGCCTTGGATGTCGAGCACCGAGTTCTTCGGGTTGGGCAACGTCTCGCCGAAGAAGGCCCGAGTGTTGGGCTTCACGGCGGCTTGCCACTCGCCAAGATCGTCGGGATCATTCACGAAGGTGACGGTGATACCCATCTTGGGCAGCGTGTAGTGGAACAGGTTGTAGGTGCCGCCGTAGAGCCATGATGAGCTCACAATGTGATCGCCGGCTTCGGCCAGGGTGAGGATGGCGAGCACCTCGGCTGCTTGGCCCGAGCTGGTGGCGAGAGCGCCGATGCCGCCTTCGAGTGCCGCCACGCGGGCCTCAAACACCGCCGTGGTCGGGTTCATCAAGCGGGTATAAATGTTGCCCATCTCGGCAAGAGCAAACAGGTTCGCGGCATGCGCCGAGTCACGAAACTCGAACGCTGTGGTCTGATACAACGGCGTGGCGCGAGCACCCGTGGTTGGATCGCTCGCCGCGCCAGCATGAATTTGTTGTGTTTCGAATCCCCAATTTTCAGTCATGCCCGCACCCTAGTAATTCCCGACCAAACTAGTCAACATTCATGGCAGAAGTAAGAATGCGACACCATTCGCCGGTCGAATTATTCGAAAATCTCTTGGGTTAATGGTCGCTATCTCAACAGCGCCGATTCGTTCAGCGACGGCCGCGACACACACGTCAACAAGACCAAGATTGCTCGACTCGTAGGTCATCAAAAGTTCCGCGGCCCGTCGATAATCCGTGGGAAGCATGTTTTCTAAGGTCAATTCCTCTCGCCCAAACGACTCGACGAACGATGCTTCGGCGCGATTTCCCATTTCCCGAGCGATCAGCCACGAGGTTTCGACTACTACAGGGGCAGGAACGACGACGTCCCGGTAGCGTTGATTGAGCAGCTCAACCGATGCGCTATGCCACTTGTCGCTTCGGTTTGCAGCGGCGAGCAAAATGCCGGTGTCGACGACCAACTTCACAGGCCCGTGCCCAAGTGCCCTTCAAGGATTTCTCGATGCGCTTCAGCGAGATCAGGACGGGCGGTGCCGATACCGACAAACGACAAGTTGGGTCGCCCGGCCATTCGATTCTCATCGAGCACCGAAGTGAGCGCTCCTACGGTAAGTGCCTCTAGCGTTTCGCCCCGGGTTGTGGCCGCGTCGACGGCACGAGCTGCGAGCTCATCGGACAATGTGACTGTCAGCTGCATAGACATGCCCACAATCGTATACGGAATGGGGGCGACCGTTGCCTCAGCAACAGCCGCCCCCATCTGAATTCACAAACCGAACTTATGCGGACGATCAGCCGCCGGAGGCATCTTGGACGCGTTGCTTGCCAGCGGAAATCCACGGCATCATCGAACGCAATTCGGCTCCGACTTTTTCGATCGGGTGAGCTTCGCCGGCAGCCTCAAGAGCCTTGAAATTGGCGCGGCCGCCACGTGCTTCGGCCACCCATTCTTTGGCGAATTCGCCTGATTGGATTTCGCCGAGGATCTTCTTCATTTCGGCGCGAGTGGCGTCGTTGATGATGCGCGGGCCACGGGTCAAGTCGCCGTATTCGGCGGTGTCGGAGATCGAGTAGCGCATGCCACCAATGCCTTGCTCGTACATGAGATCCACGATCAGCTTCACTTCATGCAGGCACTCGAAGTACGCCATCTCGGGCTGGTAACCAGCTTCGACGAGCGTCTCAAAACCTGACTGCACGAGCTTGGTCAAGCCGCCGCACAACACCACTTGCTCGCCGAAAAGATCGGTCTCGGTCTCTTCGGTAAACGTGGTCTCGATCACTCCAGCGCGGGCGCCGCCAATGGCATTCGCGTACGACAAGCACAGGTCGCGGGTGGTGCCCGATGGGTCTTGCTCAACGGCGATCAAGCACGGCACGCCGCCGCCTTCGGTGTAGGTGCGGCGCACCAAATGGCCAGGGCCCTTAGGTGCGACCATGCCCACGTTGATGTCGGCGGCTGGCTTGATGAGATCGAATCGGATGTTGAACCCGTGAGCGAAAAGCAGCGTGTCGCCGGCAACAAGGTTGGGCAGAATGTGATCTTCGTAAATGAACTGCTGATCGGTGTCGGGGGCCAACAGCATCAGGACGTCGGCCTCTTTGGCTGCTTCGGCAACCGACATCGCACGCAGGCCAGCGGCTTGTGCCTTGGCGATCGACGACGAGCCTTCGCGAAGACCAATGCGCACGTCGACGCCGGACTCTTTGAGGTTGAGCGCATGGGCGTGGCCTTGTGAGCCGTAGCCGATCACGGCCACTTTCTTGCCTGCGATAACCGAAGCGTCGCAGTCTTTTTCGTAGTACACGGTTGCCATTGTTTTTCCTTTGTAAGTGTTCTGGCGAACGTTATTGACGGTCGATTTTCGGCAGCGCAACGCGGCCGGTGCGCTGGAGTTCAACAAACCCGAAAGGCCGAAGGAGATACTCGAAATCGTCCAACTTGTCGGGGCTGCCATCGAGCGAAACCGTCATGCGGTCGGTGCCCACGTTGACGATCTTTCCTTGGAAGATATCGACGAGCTCGACCACCTGGCTGCGTGACGCCGGGGGCGCTGCAACCGTAGCAAGCATGAGCTCGCGTTCTACAGCCTCGCCGGGCGCGTATTCAGAGATTTTGACCACGTTGATCAGCTTGAAAAGCTGCTTGGTGATCTGCTCGATGGGCGTGTCGGCGGCGTCAACCACGATGGTGATACGTGAAAACTTGTCGTTATCGGTGGGAGCAACGGCGAGCGACAAGATGTTGAACCCTCGGCGGGCAAACAGCGATGCCACCCGAGCCAACACACCAGCCTTGTTTTCGACCATGACGCTCAAGGTGTGATGCAGTGCCATTTAGAGGGCACCTCCGTGGCGAGCAGCTTGCGTTGGGTGCACCATGACGGCATCGTTGGCTTGGCCAGCAGCCACCATCGGGAACACCTTTTCGCTTTGCTCGGTACGGAAGTCGACGACCACCGGGCGGTCGTTGATTTCATTGGCTCGGTCAATAGCCGGCTGAACTTCGTCGGGATCATCAACACGAATACCCACGCAACCCATGGCCTCTGCCCATTTGGCGAAATCGGGAATGTTGGGCGACAGGAACACTTCGCTGTAGCGCTCGTCGTAAAACATTTCTTGCCACTGGCGCACCATGCCGAGGTACGAATTGTTGAGGATCGCCACCTTCACGGGGATCTTTTCGATCGCCGCGGTCACGAGTTCCTGCGCGGTCATTTGGAAGCAGCCATCGCCGTCGATGGCCCACACCATCTTGTCGGGGCAACCAACTTGGGCGCCGATGGCAGCTGGCACGCTGAAGCCCATGGTGCCCAGGCCGCCCGAGTTGACCCAGGTGTAGGGGTGGTTGAACTTCCAGTATTGACTCGTCCACATTTGATGCTGGCCAACGCCTGACACCACGATGCAATCTTCTGGGGCCGAATCACGCAAATGCTCAAGCACCATTTGCGGCTTGAGATTTTGGCCCGGCGTCGGGGGGTCGTAGTGCAGCGGGAAGTTTTCTTGCCAGCCCGACACGGTCGACTTCCACATGCTGCGATCGGGGAACGTGTCGCCGCC